>DATKWT010000044.1 GCA_035529395.1 Dehalococcoidales bacterium
TGGCTTTCCCCGCCCTGATTCTGGCCATGGCAATTACGGTTGCCCTCGGCCCCAGCTTGAATAGCGTTACCCTCGCACTCATTGCTGTATCCTGGCCTTCCTACACACGTCTAATCAGGGGGGACATCCTTGCAGTCCGAGAGGAGGACTACGTGGAAGCCGCCCGCGGTGTCGGCAGCTCCCACTTCAGGATTATCGTCTGGCACATACTACCCAACTCCATCTACCCGACTCTGGTCATGGCCTCTCTGGATATAGGTGCCGTGGTGCTTTCAGCAGCCGCGCTCAGCTTCCTGGGGCTGGGCGCACCCGAGGGATACGCTGACTGGGGACAGATGATAGGATACGCCAGGAACTGGATTGTGGGACCACCTGGGGACCCCATGGCATACTGGTATGCCGTGGTGATTCCCGGCTTGTTCATTCTCTTCTTTGTCCTCGGTTGGAACCTGCTGGGTGACGCCTTCCGGGACATCCTTGACCCGAGGCTGGGGAAGAGGTAGGCATGGACGAGCTGCTGTCAATCAAAGACCTCACTGTGAAGTTCTATACCTACGAAGGCGTGGTACATGCGCTGGACAACCTCAACCTGGACATCAACCGGGAAGAGACCTTCGGCCTGGTGGGCGAGACCGGTTCCGGCAAGACACTGACCGCCCTCTCGATTCTGCGATTAATACCACCACCGGGGCGCATTGAGTCCGGCAGTATTTATCTCCATGTAGACGGGAACAGTGAGCCCATTAACCTGCTGGAACTGGATGAGGAAGAGATGAGGGAGCTTCGCGGTGGCCGGATTTCGATGGTATTCCAGGAACCCGGCTCCGCTCTGAATCCCGTCTATACGATAGGTGACCAGATATCGGAGGTGATTCTACTTCATCGGCAGCGAGAACTTGCCCGGAAGGCTCTGTCATCTGTGACCGAGCAGATGGAGACGGGACGAGGCCTGTTCAATCTCGCGGCTAAGCCCGTTCGCCTGCTTGAGAGCAGTATCTTTCGCAGGGCCAGCCAGAACCCGAACTCACTTCTGCTGAGAGTCATCCGTCGTATCCCTCTGGTCAGGAGACTTCTTATACCACGCTTGAGTCATGAAGCTAATCAGATGGCAATCGACGCTCTGAAGGAGGTAGAAATACCGGACCCGCACAGGATAACCCAGCGGTATCCGCATGAGTTGAGTGGTGGAATGAAACAGCGTGCCGTGATTGCCATGGCCCTGGCATGCTCACCCAGGTTTCTGATCGCCGATGAGCCGACAACTTCACTGGACGTAACCATCCAGGCACAAATCCTGGAGCTTCTCCGCCGGCTGAAGGAAGAGGGGAAGTCATCGGTGCTATATATCACCCACGACCTGGCGGTAGCTGCCGAGCTGTGCGACCGAGTTGGTGTAATGTACGCGGGTAGCCTGTGTGAGGTATCGCCGGTAGATGACCTGTATGCCAATCCTCTGCACCCCTATACCATAGCCCTTCTGGCGGCGGTCCCCAAGCCCGGTCAGGAACCCCAGGCTATCGGTGGAACAGTCCCGGACCCAATGAACATGCCACCAGGATGCAGATTCCACCCCCGGTGTCCTCACGCCATGCCGGTGTGCCAGGAACAAGCCCCGACGATGCGCCGGCAGGTGCCAGGGCACTTCGTGGCCTGCCACCTGCATCAAGGAGAGAATGGTGGAAATTCTGGTTGAGACCAGAAATCTTAAGACGCATTTCCCAATCCTGAAGGGAATCCTGCAGAGACCGGTGGGGGCAGTCCGAGCCGTGGATGATGTCAGCATGACAATCGCACCGGGCCAGTGGATGGGTCTTGTCGGTGAGTCCGGCTGCGGTAAGACTACCCTGGGCAAGACCGTCCTTCGCTTCCTGAGGCCGACATCCGGGCACATATACTTCGATGCCTCTGATGAAATCAAGGAGGAGATGAACTCGCTGGAGGAATCAGCCACCAATCCAGGCAGACTCAAGACGTTGAGACACGACTATGACCTGGCCACTTTCTCCGGCAATCGTCTGAAGGCTCTCAGGAGAAACATGCAATTGGTCCACCAGGACCCGTACACCTCTCTCAATCCCAGGATGAAGATAAAGGACATTGTCGGCGAACCGTTAGTAGTCCACAAGCTGATGCCGAGGAGTCAGGTCAGGGAGAGAGTGTCCGAGATTCTCCGGCTGGTAGGTCTCACCGAACAGCACATGAACCGCTACCCCCACGAGTTCAGTGGTGGGCAGAGACAGCGCATCGCCATCGCCCGCGCCCTGTCGACAAACCCGCGGTTCATTATCTTTGATGAACCAACGTCTGCGCTCGATGTCTCGGTCCAGGCACAAATCCTGGCACTCCTTGCTCAGCTCAGAGCAGATTATAACCTTACCTATCTCTATATCACGCATAATCTAACCGTCGCCGAAAGCGTATGTGACCGTCTTGCTGTCATGTACCTGGGAAAGATCGTTGAGATAGGACCGCCCTCGGAGGTTTTCAATACTCCCAGACACCCTTACTCCCGAGCCCTT
The DNA here is from genome assembly GCA_035529395.1 of Dehalococcoidales bacterium. NCBI lineage: Bacteria > Bacillati > Chloroflexota > Dehalococcoidia > Dehalococcoidales > Dehalococcoidales bacterium. The sequence goes on from DATKWT010000044.1 coordinate 2,520, forward strand.
GTCCTGTCAACACCGATACCGGACCCCAAGAGAAGGCGGGGCAGAATTATCCTCCCCGGGGAAGTACCCAGTCCCGCCAATCCCCCGCCAGGCTGCCGGTTTCACCCCCGTTGCGACCGGGCCACTGAGGAATGTCAGGAGATGGAACCACAACTGGAATCGTCCGGGCACAGCCATTGGGTTTCCTGCTGGCATCCCCTCAATTCAGGCCTCAACTGAGGATTGTCTGTTGCCTCTACAGTATGGTCTCCGCCCACAGGGAAACGTGGTTGACGGTTTTCCCTGCCTCCAAATAGTAGACCACTTAAAATGTTAGAGTTCCCGGATCCAGAGTCGGCAAGATAGTCACTGGAGCTGGTACCTGGTAGCCCTCGACCGAGTAAGACCGGAACTCATTATACTCCTTCCGCCACCAGCTCCTGAAGCTAAACTATCTTTAACTCTAACGTGACAAGTGGTATCCTTTCTGGGGACAAGCCAGACTGGGGCTGGCGGATGACCTCGTTCTGGTCTCAATGAATATGCGTGTTCTTATGGAGAAGTAACCCGTGCCTGCTGTATTCGCTGGCGAGTATACAGACTGGCCAACCATTATCCGCCAATCGGGTGTGCTGAGACCGACAGAATGAAAGCGAATCTCATTACCGCAGCAAAAACAGCTGCAGTCCTGGCGCTCATCGTGGTCGTGGTCACGGGTGCTATCCAGTTAGCAACATCCACACGAGATGAAGGACCCGAAGCACTGCGAACCCTCATCAATGACGCCACGATGTTTCATCAGAAGATTGAAGGCAGTACGCTTCTGGAGGGTTTTGATAACCTGCTGCGTCAGATCCTCAGTGAAGATCCAGAGGTCTCGCCAGGGGTCAGAGTGGTTATCACCGATGGGACTCTCAAGGCGCGGGGTTATGCAGAACAGTTTGATTGGCTACGTCCCACCACCGATACGCTGGAACTCCTGAACTCACTGCGAAAGGAAGGGCAACTCCTCCAGAGTTGCTATTCCGCATTACACCGGGCATGGTCACAGAAGGAATCAGGTCTTCAGTCAGACTGTGTCCGATACTGCGAAGAAGCGAAGGATTTCTTCGATCAGGTACTATCACTACGTGCCCAGAACAGGACTACTCTTGCCGAATGGCAATCACGAATCGAACGAAATACGGTAAGATGACCCCAACATGTATTCGACATCCCCAGCGCGATTCACACCATCGTCGTCTGTTCTCGTGGTTTCGGCTGCACTAATGGGAGT
>DATKWT010000045.1 GCA_035529395.1 Dehalococcoidales bacterium
GGACAGCCCGGCGTAGATGAGCCGGGGGTTCAACTGGCTCAGCGCATCGTAGTCCAGTTTGAACTTCTCCCGCTCGAAGAGCCGCAGGTTGGTGGTAAAGACATCGGCACTTTCCACCAGACGGTAGATTACCTCCCGACCCTCGTCCTGCGAGAGGTCAACCGCCAGGCTCCTTTTATTGCGGTTATAGGTCTCCCAATTGTAGTTGATATCGGACGGTGCACCAGCACCACCACTACCCAGGCCGGCCTGGAAACCCCGCCATGAGTCCCCGGTCTTCGGGTTCTCTACATGGATAACGTCAGCACCAAAATCAGCAAGGTGGCGGGCCGCCATCGGTACCGCAGCCACCTGTGAAACATCTATGACTTTGATACCGTCAAGCGCCTGGTTCATGTAGTCCTCCGGGTCATTCTTCGCGCACGTGTTTACTGAACGCCTTTGCTGACTTGGCCGGGCTGGCTGGTCGACATCTGTTCTACATCCGTGGAAGAAGCAGTGCCATATCATACCACACCACCGGCCATCGTTGGGCCACCCAGCAAACACGATATCACGTCAGGAATAGCCCTTTTTCTTCGTTGACAACCACCAGTAGTGACGTCTAAGCTTATTCATGGACAGCATGCGGGGAGGCAGTACTATGAATGATGTCGAGGTTCTCAGGGAGATGCTTCCCTTCCTTATACCGGTCGGCGTTATCGAACTCGGTCTGATGGCTTTCGCCCTGGTTGACCTTACCCGGAGGGAAGTGGTCAAGGGCGGGCGGAAGTGGCCGTGGGCAGTGGTGATTGTCCTGCTCGGCATTATTGGCCCCATCATCTACCTTCTTATAGGGCGGGAGCAGTACTAGTATGGAAGCTATCCGCTGCCAGAATCTTACCAAACGGTACGGTGAGATTACAGCTCTGGACAACCTCGACCTCACTATCGAGGAACACTCGGTCTTCGGTTTCCTCGGACCCAACGGCGCCGGTAAGACCACCACCGTCAAACTACTGACCGGGCTAAGTATACCCTCGGCAGGCACCGCATGGATTGCCGGGGAGGAAATCACCACCGGCAACGCGGTAGTCCGTACCGGTATTGGATTCCTGCCCGATGTTCCTGCCTTCTGCGACTGGATGACAGGGCAAGAGTTCCTTACCTTTGTTGGCGAACTGCACGGTCTTCCCTCACGAGAGATTTCCCTGCGCCGCGATGAACAACTCGAACTGGTCGATCTGAAAGACGCAGCCCGGCGCAAGATAGGTGGCTACTCGCGCGGCATGAAACAACGTTTAGGTATTGCACAGGCGTTGATAAACCACCCTCGTGTACTCTTCATGGACGAGCCTACCTCTGCCCTCGACCCCGTGGGCCGGCGTGATGTGCTGCTGTTGATAGAGCGTCTGAGAGAGCAGACCACTGTATTTATGTCAAGCCACATCCTGTCCGATGTTGAGCGCGTCTGTGATGTCGTCGGTATCATCGACAAAGGCAAGCTGGTCATCCAGTCAACCGTAGAGGAACTCAGGCAGCGGTATACCCGATCCATCTTCGAACTCGAGTTTGAGGAGGACACCGCCCCCCTGATGGCCAGAATAGAGTCTGCTCACTGGTTGGCCACCCAGGAGTTAGTAACTATCAATGAAGTTCCTACTCTACGTGTCCAGGTCAACAATATCGCTGAGGCAAAGCGGGAACTGCCGGGACTGGTCGCTGCCAGCGGGCTCACGCTACTCCGCTACGAACTGACACTACCGAGCCTGGAAGACATCTTCGTGGACCTGGTGGAAGGCGGGGGTGCGCCATGACCGGCCTGGTAGCCCTGCTCAAGAAGGAACTGAGAGAGCAACTGAGGACGTATAAACTGCTGATTGTTACCGCCGTCTTCCTGTTTTTCGGCTTTGCTACTCCCCTGCTGATAAAGTACACGCCACAACTCCTGGAGGCAACGGGAGAGGATATCATAGTGCAGATGCCGGAGCCCAGTGCTGCAATGGCAATCGGGGAATACGCCGGTACAATTGTCCAGATCGGCGTTCTGATAGCCGTTCTCATGCTCATGGGTGCAGTCGCCCGAGAGAGGAACAGAGGACTCGCCGCCATGATTCTCAGCAAGCCGGTCAGCCGGGGTGCTTACATCACCGCTAAATTCCTGGCGACAAGTGTCAGCTTCATAGCTGCCCTTGTCCTGGGTTCAACCGCCTGCTGGATATACACCGTTCTACTCATCGAGCCTGCCAGCGTATCCGCTTTCCTCGGTCTAAACCTGCTGATGGCACTCTTCCTGGTCTTCTGTCTATCGGTCACGCTGCTCTGCTCAAGCCTGTTCCGAAATCAGCTGATAGCTGGTGGTGTGGCCCTGGTTGTCCTGGTTGTCCAGGCACTCCTCACCCAGGTACCCGGTTTTGGAGACTACATGCCCGGTCAATTGACCGGCTGGGGAATAGGGTTGCTTTCCAGTCCACAGCCCGCGGCATGGCCCGCCGTGGCGGTATGCATGGTACTCACGATTGCCTGCTTGTTCCTGTCCCCCGTGGTATTGCGTCGCAAGGAGCTATAACCGTAACGGTGTCCTAGCGCAATATGTACCCGCCGTCAACATTCAGGGCCTGGCCGGTGACGTTTCGGGCGTCATCGGAAGCAAAGAAGACTACCGCCCGGCCCATATCTTCGGGGGTCTGCTCTCTGCCGAGAGGGGCATTGGGCTCAACAAGGCGTGTCCGCCAGAACTCCTCGGGCGTCAACTCCTCAATCTCCGCACCAGCAAAACGCTCCGGAAGCTCTTCTCCGGACTCTTTTGCCTGCTTGATTTGGTTGTACATAGCGGTTGCCCCTCTCTCCCATAGCGGGGTGTAGACCCACCCCGGGCAGACACAGTTGACATTGATGTTGTTCGGGGCCAGCTCACGGGACAACGACCACGTGAAGGAAATCACACCTGCCTTGAACACCGAATAGGGCATATTGCCGAAGTCGCCCAGTCGACCGGAGATGGACGAGATGTTGACTATCTTACCGCTCTGCTGCGCTGTCATGTGGGGAACAACAGCCCGGCACATGATAATCGTCGGCTTGAGGTTGATTTCGTAGGAACCCAGCCACTCTTCGTCGGTGCGGTTCGTTATGCGAGCCGGCTCAGTCCGGGATTCCGGTACTCCTCTCATACCACCGACGTTGTTGACCAGGATATCAATCCTGCCAAAGCAGTCCATTACGGCAGCTACCGCTCCTTCCACATCATCACTGGCGGTAAGGTCAGCGACTACAGGAAGTGACCGGCGTCCCATCTTCTTGACCTCATCGGCTGCGCTCCGGGCGTGTTCACCATCAATATCAATCACGGTAACATCCGCGCCTTCTTCAGCGAGGCAACGGACTATGCCCCTGCCAATCCCCTGCGCTCCACCGGTAACTACCGCCACTTTTCCTTCGAGTTTCAATCGACCCTCCTTTGTAGAACTTATTTTCTACCTAACTATGGTAGCGGTGTCTCCAGAATCCACCTGCGGATGTTCTCGGCGACTTCCTCTCCGGCGTCCTCCTGGATGAAGTGACCTGCGTTCCTCACTCCTCAGCTTCTCCCTCATCGCTTTCACGAGACTCTCGCGGCCGTCCCGCGTAATCCTCCGGGCAGGACCTTTTGTGCACTCTTCCCTTACAGCGCATCCCTTACAGAACTTGCCTCGGTATACAATGAACGGTGGCTTGCCTTTCCGTTTCATCTCTTGATATCGCTTTAAGTCCTGACCCTCAGGACAGATATAGACATCCCTCATCTGGTCGTACTGAAAGTTGCTTTTGTGATACCTTTTCTCAGACTCGCCTTTCTTCTCCAGCACTACAAAGAAGTCATCAGGCATGTAGGCATCTAGCCCCCTCTGCTGAGTATATTCCAGATTCTCATAAGATGAGTATCCAGCATCAGCGCTTGCCTCTTGGGGCAGAGTCCCCAGATTTTGTTCCACCGCTTCTACCATCTTTATTAACTCGTGGTGGTCAGTCGTTTCCTGGGTGATGTCGGCAGCTACGATTACTTGCTCCTTTTCGTCCACTGCAATCTGTCCATTGTAGCTGGGCTGGATTGCCCTGCGGCTGTCCTGCATCAGCCGAGATTCCCGATCGGTTATATTGACGCGCTTAAGCTTTCCCCTTTCAAGCGTTTCCCTTGCCTCGTTGAGCCTCTTCAACCGGTATTCCTTTTCTCGGAGTTCCTTTACCATCTCCGAGCCATCCCCATCAGGATGCGCCTGTTCTTCGCTCTCATCTATCCGGATCGAGGCTTCGATCATCCGTCTCACTTGCTCCTTGATGCACTTAATCTCCTTCTCAAGACTGTCCCTGTCGCGGCTTTGCCTCAACGCAGCATTGGCTTTAAGTTTTGTGCCATCGAAGGCTATATGCCCGAGTCCCACCATGCCCACGGAGGCGCAGAGCCTAACCACCTCCACGAATAGATCCGGAAGAATACCAGCATGCTGGGAACGGAAAAGGCAGATGGTTCTGAAGTCAGGTGTTTGTAGCCCCGATAGAAACATGAAAGCAGTATCAGTTTTCAGTTCTTGAGCAACTCTGCGAGAGCTATATATTCCTAGGCTATAGGCATAGATGATCACTTTTAGCATCATCGCTGGATGATAGGCTGGTGCCCCGCCACCTTCATACTGACCAAGTAAAAGCGACGAATCAAGGGTATCCACCACATCACTGATAATACGCACTTCGTGATCCTCAGGTACAAATTCATCCAGCGATGGGGGAAGTAGAAAATTCTGATCTTGTCTGTATTCCTTAAATATCTTCATCTCGTGGCCTCCAACGGAAAGACCTTCTTGTGGAATATTATACCCTACTTTGCCACGTGGGTGTGATCGTAGGGGGACTTTTTAGACAGCCTGATATAGTATGTTGTTACCTCGATATGGCATATAAAGGTTCCTGGCTTGCCCCCATAGAGGGTGCTACTTCTTAGATCTCGGTTACAGTCAATATCCGTGTTTCATTCACGGCAAGGAGGGACTATAATAGGGCTGCCAGGGAGCAGAGTAAAGAGCTTTGACTGTCGATTAACTCAAAGGCTACAATTGTTCCACTTTTGCTGACCACATACATACGGGGGTAGGTCAGCGTGAAAGCCGTCACATAAACTGAAATGGAGGAAAAAAGGACGTCAACATGAGTGAGAAGCATTTAGAAGACAAAGTCGCCTGGGTGACCGGTTCCTCGCGGGGCATTGGTCGGGTGATTGCCGATCATCTGGCGGCCTTGGGGGCGAAAGTAGCGGTTCACGGCACGAGTCCCACCTCAACCCGTGCCTTTAATGAGGCTGAATCGCTGGACGCGGTGGCCGAGGCCATTACCGCAGCCCATGGGAGCGTAGTGCTGCCAGTCTGGGGCGATCTGACCGATGCGGCCACGGTTAAGCAGGTCGCCGAGCAAATTCGCCAGAAGTTCGGCCAGATCGATATTCTGGTGAACTGTGCCGGAGGTGACATCGGTTCGCAGGGTGTTATGGGAGAGAATGCCGGTAAACCGCTGTCCAACGATGCCGTGTTTATTGCCCTGGAAGATGTGCGGACAGTGCTGGACCGGAACATAATGACCTGTATTTTGTGTTGTCGTGAGGTGGCGCCGGAAATGATCGCCCGCAAAGCAGGCTGGATCGTCAATATCGGCAGCGTTGGTGGGCTGTCGGGCCACGCTGGAGAGGCGATCTACTCAACGGCTAAAGCGGCCGTCCACGAGTATACACGCTGCCTGGCGGCCCAGTTGCGGCCCGATAACGTATACGCCAACGCAGTTGCGCCCGGGCCGATTATTACACCCCGCTTTGAAGCCAGCCGGCCCATTAATGAGTCCATGAAATTGACCGACGGTACGCTCGAGCGGTACGGCTGGCCGATTGAAATTGCTCGGGCGGTTGAGTTTTTTGTTACCCAGGATTCGTCATACATAACCGGGCAGGTGCTGCGGGTGGATGGCGGGATTCAATTGTGGCCGGCTTAAAAGCCGGCGAGTGTCTTTGTTTTGGGAAATTGAAGCCCGGTGCTCTACCTAAGCCGAACTCCTAACTGCAGTTGCCTACAAAACGCATAGGGTCACAATCAGCCAGATTGTTAGATCACGACCCCCTGTGCGTGCGGAATGTAGCTGCGACATTTGAGGGAGGAAGTGCTGTTGAGGTAGTAACTAAGCAATCTCCACCAAATAAGGGCTAGCAAACCATTGAAGAGCTGCTAGCCTTCCCCTTTAATCTACTATCGCAGGGTAAATCAAAGACTTCAATTGACCCCGGAAATTAAAGGTATTTGACGGCATTAGCTGCGTTAAGAATATTACGATGAGGTCCTGGGCCGGGTCTATCCAGAATATAGTACTGGCGGCTCCTCCCCAGTAATACTCACCAAGCGAACCTACCTGCTGGGATTTAACCAAGTCAATGATGACAGCGAAACCAAGTCCGAAGCCGACACCTTCATTAGCCGTCTCACTGAATGCGCTTATACTGAGGTCAGTAAGGTCTTGATTTCCCGGCAGATGATTAATCGTCATATATTCAATTGTTCTTGGACCCAGAAGACGAGCGCCGTCAAGTTCTCCCCTATTTAAGAGCATCTGGCAGAACCGGTAATAATCGGCCGCAGTTGAAACAAGCCCACCACCACCGGAAAAACAGGCAGGAGGCGTCAGATATGCACTCTTAGCAGGGTCATCCATTAGCTGCAATCTCTTCTTATCATCACGATTATAATTAGCGGCGAAACGGTCTACCTTTTCTGGAGGTACATGGAAACTGGTATCTACCATTCCTAATGGCTCGAAGATATACTCCTTCAGGTATTCGTCAAAACTCATTCCGGATATCACTTCCACCAAGCGACCGCATACATCAGTCGAAATCCCGTAATTCCACCTCGTACCCGGTGAAAACTCAAGGGGTAATTTAGCTACTTCTTGAACCATTTCCTTAAGTGTTCCCTTACGTCGGTCCATTACATTTAACTTCTGATAAGCTGCACCTACCGGCGTACCTAACTCCGCGGGTGCACCATACGTAAGACCTGAAGTATGTGTAAGAAGGTCTCGAATAGTCATGTCCCGCTCTGACGGTTTCGTCACGAAGTTTGGGTATTCTCCGGAAACATAAACCTCCAGGTTTCTCCACTCAGGTATGTATTTGTAGACTTGGTCCCCGAGCTGGAAGTGACTGTGCTCATAAAGCATCATCAAGGCAACCGTAGTAATCGGCTTGGTCATCGAATAAATACGAAAGATAGTGTCCTCAGCCACAGGTTTTGCCCGTTCGATATCCATCATGCCTGTGGGAGATAAATAGGCTACCTTACCATGGCGGGCAACCAGGGTAAGAGTACCGGCGATTTTCTTAGGTATCAGATACCGGTTCAGTAGGTGGTTTTCTATCCGGACTAGGCGTTCACCTGCGAGGCCGACTTCTTCTGGATTTGCTACTTTAATAGTCACGATTAATTCTCCTTATGTTTCAGTGCCCTCTGCAGCGAAGGCTGCATCTTCATCTCGCGGAACTCGTTGATGGCGAAGCCCAGGTGCTCAACGACCTCCATCCTCTTTTATTACAGTCAGAATGTCTGTCAATGAGGAGATAGTGAGGCCATCCCACTGTTCGCGGTTCATCAGATGCGACTCGGTGCTGTCTGCATCAGGGCGGGTCAGGACAGGCTTCATACCGACGCCTAGTGCTCCACTTAACTCCTGACTACCACCATCACCAACAAACAGGCATTCCTCTGGTCGGACCTCAAGTCGTTCGGCTGTGAGTTTGTATATCCGTGGGTCAGGCTTCCTCATTCCCACTAAGCATGAGAATACTGCCACATCAACCAGGGGAGCGAAAGGCGTTTCTGGCCAGACAGTCGGAATCTCGTGAGTGCAATTGCTGAGGAGGCCAATCTCATACCCTTCTTCCTTCAGGCGCAAGAGCACTTCTATGGCGCCCGGCTGCGGCGTCATAACGTCACGTATATGGTCCAGCCTATGTTGTACTGCGAGTTGCACCTGCTTATCTCTGGGAAGTACACCCAGTTCACGACAGACTTGTTTAACATCGGCCTCGCAGTTCTGATTTACACCTGTGTTCCGCTTTCTTGAAGTGGTGAACCACTCCCGCCTGAAGTCATCGGAAGGTAGTGATAGTGCAGAAGCCATCTTAACCAGTGCTTCGTTGTAATCTTGAGACGAGAAGTTGCCTGCCAGCGTCCCAAATAGGTCGAATATTACAGCTAGATACCCCATCGTTTCGAGTTACGCTCTCAGAATCTCCTTGTATCTCGGTTCACCGGTACAGCCTATGGGTAGCTACTTACCGAATAGCTCCGCGGCTCGCCTCATGTTGGCGACGACGTCCACACCGAATGGGCAGCGGTCTGTGCAGATACCACACTCGGTGCACGCTGAGGCGTGAACGGCGAGGGATTCATACTGGGTGATGGTGTTGCCGTCCATGCTGTAGCTAGCAGTATCTGTGATTCGCGTCGTCACGGCGATGTCTATGGCCTCTGGACAAGGTAGGCAGTGGTTGCAGTACATGCAGGCCCCATGCAGCTTCCACATGGCGTTAGTATCGATAGCGCTGTAGTCCTTCTGCTCGTCGGTGGCATCCAGATAGGCAAGTGCCGCCCTCATCTCGTCGACATTCTTGCAGCCGGGCACGATGGTGGTGACGCCTGGTTGTGACAGAGCATAGCTGGCGCATTGTACCGGAGTCAGGACGATGGAACTGGGATTCTCGGGATTGAACAGCCGACCAGCGGCGTAGGGCTTCATGGCCACTACGGCAACACCCGCGGCGGCACATGTATGGTACAGCTCCTGGCGCGTCGGTGACGTAGTCTCTTGCACCGCTTCGGCTTTCTGAAACGTCCCAGGCTCCCACACAGTTTCGAATCTCATATCACCGGGCAGGATGTCCGTCGCTGGATTCACCGGGAACATCAGTACGTCAATGTGTCCGCCCCTCACTGCCTTAAGGGCAACAGGTACGGAGTGGCCGCTCATTCCGAGTAGTCGTGCCTTGCCTTCCTTCCGGAGTCGCTGGGCTACTCCCAGCAGACCCTCCGGCTCAAACACCTTGTTATAATCACCCTGCTCATCAACGCAGTGCAGCATAAGCACATCGACGTAGTCCGTCTGGAGCCGTACCAGAAGGTCCTCGAAGGACTTCTCGCACAACGCTTTCTCCCTATGGGGAGTGTACTGGTTATTCTCCAGTACAGCCCCTAGATGACCGGCAACCATCACTTCCTGGCGCCTGCCCTGGAGGGCAATACCGAGATTCTTTCTTACCGCTGGAGCAGGCAAAGGTATATCTATGTAATTAAGGCCCTTGTCCAGCGCTTCGTCTACCACGGAGACAACAGTGTCTAGCGAGGCCGGTCTTCCCAGACTGAAGTCCCATAGATACTCGGCGCCCAGTCCTATGACACCGACATCCAGACCGCTTCTTCCCAATTTACGATACTGCATACGCCAACGACCCTCCTCTGTTGCCGTGAACGTTCCCCTACTGAGCCGGTGCCCACAGTCTATGACTGGGAGGTGAGGATGTCAAGCAATGCAGCTTGCCAGATGCGGGCATGAGTACCCTCTCACCTGCCCGTGCAGCTACTACGACGGCTTTTGGCAATATTATGTACTTGTTGCGGTTAACAAAACATCGGATTGGTCAACCGAAGACACAAAACCTAGGATTGTTACCTATGGTTTACCATATGGTTTACGATGACGTTTACCATACCGTTTACCTGTATGGTTTACCTCCGTTATTGCAGCTGATATTTTTCTCTAATCGAGGCTAATACAGGAGGGGGGGACCCGCCTGAGGGTACACGTGAAAAATGAAGGAACTCTGTTGCAGACGCCACACGGAAAAACGTGAAAGAGAAGGTCTCTTGATTGGATAGGCTATCAGCGAACAGAGTAGAACCGGTTACCCGTGGCTGCCAGCGCGGAGTGCCGCCAGGCTGACGGTCACACACATAGTCTTATTGCTGGATGAGGCCGACTCACCGGATACGGAAACAGGTATACGGTACGGTTGATTACCGCAGGTGGGATAGATCCCCTCAGCTCAGGAGCAGCCGGATCGTTTTGTCGATGCCCAGTTGTGGGCTCAAGCGGGCAACCCTTACCGCGTCTCTCACGTCCTGGCAACGACCGCCAAGCTTCCTGGCTATCTCTTCCGCAAGCTCTGGAGTGCTACCTTCACGATGTACCAATACGCCCTCGACGACCGAATGGAACTGTGCCGCGTCATAAGGTCTTAGCGTCCGCATGGCAAACCTGGACATCAGTTCCGGAGATAGCCTGGCCACTCGGTTGGTTGCTGCCACGACTCTAATGGCAATGGTGGCATCGAGTGCCCTGCCTTTCTTGGCCCGCACCAGTCTACCACCCTCCATCAAGCTGAGTAATGCCGCGGTATCGACGGCGCTCATCTTGTCCAGTTCGTCGATGAGCAGAATCTGCGGCTCCCGTTCCGCTACCACGTCCCACAGTCCCGCCTTGCTGGTTGCCGACCCAACAAGCCATAGAGCCTGCTTGCCACACACTCGCTCTATGTCCCACAGGAATAGGGACTTTGCGAGTGCCGGTGGCCCTGCCAGCAGCACATGCACTGGCTTGTCCGCAAGGAGTGCAGCCGTCAGGAGTTCCTTGACATCTTCATGGCCAATGATGTCTTCGAAGATGTCGCTGGGGAGTGTCACGGTTTCATCTCGATGTTTCTCACAGGCTTCTGATGCCTCCGTCAGCAGTGTTGCCTGCTGCCGGCCCAGGTCGGTTAGCAGCAATCCCCGATGGCTGTTTGAGTGGAACTTCTCCTCAAGCAGTCCCTTCAGCAATAGGCTATTCAGAGTAGGTGGGGCAACACGGACATCACTCCAACGCCATCCCAGGCTGAAGTCCTCCGGATCATGGGTCTGCTCGTATTCAAGTGTCTTGAGTAAGGCATCCGTCTGCTTCTGATTTAGGTTCATTCTACTCACCTCCCAGTGATAATAACAACGGCAGGGTGTAACTCCTTTGTCCCCTCTCCCTTCGGTTCTCTACCCCGTTCCGCCGACATTTTGCTGACAAACTGCTCAGTATCAGGCAGTATATGATGGTATGTCCAGGTACGATACATCACCGCGGTAACAACAGAAAAGGACCAGATACTACCTGGAGGGGCGGTGTGGGACATCGGGCTTCTTATGTTGGCTAAGACGTAGTCTACCAGACGACCGGATATCCGGTCCTCCCAGGCAGTCTATCACCAACTTGACTGCCAATTGTGCACTTCCACAAGGGGAAGGGGAAGAGATTATATCTGGGGGACACCGGCAGAATCTGGTTTCGGATTCTGCTAACGTCATTCTGTAAGAATGACGCCCAGACACCCCCGCCATAGGGGGCTCAGGCCCTTTCCAAGGGGTAGGCCCACTATGGACTTCCCTTTTTCAGAACCCTGTCAGAGTAGTAGCTCCATTTGAAAGCAGGGTAAAAATGCAGGGCAAACGAAGTTTGTATTAAGTTAATGCCCCACAGCAAGCTGTGGGGTAGTTTATTATATTCTCTAGCTATGGTAGCGGTGTCTCCAGAATCCACCTGCGGATGTTCTCGGCGACTTCCTCTCCGGCGTCCTCCTGGATGAAGTGACCTGCGTTCCTGATGGGCAGCGGGGGAGCGCAGTTGCGGAATATATTGCGGAACATACCCTCTCCTGCCCTGGTTATGGCGTCTCCCTCTGCCCAGGGTAGAAGTACCGGTAGCTCAAGCGTCTTCAGCACCTCGATGGCAACATGGTTGTCATAGGCACCGGGATGGTCCGGGCGTATCGGTACCTGACGGGGCCAGAGGAGGGCCGCTGTCTGATACTCCACCGAAGGGAAGGGCGCCCCGTAGGCGGCTGCTTCGGCTTCGGTCAGTTCGCGGTTGCCGACCGCCTGCTTCATCATTGCCGGCAGGTCGAACTCTGCCAGCCGTTGTGAAAGCCTTCGCCACGTCATAAAGGCTCCTCCCATTCCGCCGGTCTCCGCAGCAGACGACCCACCAGGTCTACCCCCATCGGGGATACCGGTGTTCATCGGGACAATCCGGGCAAAACGTTCGGGCAACTGAGAGACAACCCGCAGGCCAACCAGACCTCCCCAGTCCTGGCAGACCAGCGTGATTCGCTTGAGGTCCAGTTCCAGGATGAGCTTCCGCATCCAGCGCACGTATGCCCTGTAGCTGTATGCGTTATCCGCAACCGGCTTATCGGACCGTCCAAACCCTATCTGGTCGGGCACTATGACACGGCCTACCCCGGATAGAACCGGTATCATGTGTCGGTACAAATACCCCCAGGTCGGCTCACCGTGAAGCATCAGTATCGGGTCGCCGGAGCCTTCCTCCACGTAGGCCATGCGCAGACCTTCAATCTCCACATAGCGCGGCTCGTAGGGGTAGTCCGGCAGATTGGCAAAGCGTTCCTCCGGCGTACGCATCACTGAGCCGTCAGGCCAGGACAACTGCACCCGGTCGGTCTGCTGCTGAGCGAACCCGGCCACCAGCCTGATATCGGCGGGGTCCATGCCCTCGGTGACTTCCGCCACCCACGTCCCGAAGTCAAGCAGGTCACTATCAATCTCGTGCTCCGGGGGACGCGGCTCGTAGCGGTCCCAGAAACCGAAGACGGTGGCTGTCGAGGGCCGACCCCTACCGAGGTCCCCCAGTTCCAGGGCGTAGAGGTGGTCATGCTCCGAACGCCAGTAGACCCTGCCCGCGCGGATACCGGTCGCTCTCTCCAGTGCTTGGGCGACTTCCGGGCGGATATCAAGCTCCTGCTCTACCAGCAACGGGTCGGCACGGAGATAGGATAGCTGTTCAGCGGATGGTGTAATGAACTTCATAATGACCTCCCCACCGTCCTGTCAAGGAACTCGACTATGCTTCGGGCGATATCCGGGCCGCGGTCATCCTGAAGGAAGTGCGCCGCATTTTCAAATGTTATCGGGCCTTCGGCATGTGGCAGTAATTCCTTCAGTCGGTTAGCGTACTCTATTGGAAAGACATTGTCCTCCGGCGCCCAGATAAGGAGGGTCGGAATCCGAGCCAACTCCGGCAACCGTCGCTCGATGGTGAGCATGTCCTCCCAGCCACGGTCGCCTTCACGCATCGGGATGGTGCGCGGCCATGTCAACACCACGTGGTCCGAATCCGCCTCATCGTAGATGTGGTGATAGGCACGGGCTTCCGGCTCACTCATGCCCCGCCGGGAGACAAGTGATGGCCCGGCGTGGGACAGAATCTTGTGCCGTTTCATAAAGAACTGACCTATCAGCGGTGCGTGCCACGTTGTCCAGGGACGCGACGAAGAATGGAAGCGGCCGACATTACCGGTAAACAACCAGGTATTCATCAGCACCATTGCATCGAGTCGTTCCTGGCGCTGCAAGGCGGCACCAACTCCCTGTGGGCCTCCCCAGTCCTGCCCCACGACGACGAATCCCCGCAGTCGTAGCTGGTCCATGAGAGATACCAGGTCGGCAATGTGGTGGGGCGTCGTGAGAGCGCTGTCTACCCGCGGTTTGTCAGAGTAGCCCGCCCCAATCCAATCCGGCACGATAACCCGGTACCCGGCCTCGGTCAGCGGCGGAATGAAATAGCGGTATAGGAAGCCCCAGGTGGGATTTCCATGGAGGAGCAGGACCGGTCGGGCTCCGGGGTCACCCTCGTCGATGTAAGCCATAGTCCGCCCGTTCACGGTAGCCGCATGCTGCTCCCAGGGAAAGATTGCCTTGAGCCAGTCAGGTCTTTCAAGCAGTTTTCGGGTCATACGAACATCACCTCCTTTCGATGAGAGAAACAGAATAGTGTTTCAGGTTAACCGTAAGCGCAATTATAGCAGGCTGCTACGATAGCCGACAAGCAGAGTCACACAACCCCGATGTCCCGGCCTCGTTATTGCACCTGCCCGCTTATTGCCAGCACTCGCTCCAGCACCACAGCCACACCGTCGTCATCATTACTGGTAGTGGAATATCTGCAAAGGGATAGTACTTCAGGAACGGCATTAGCCATGGCTACCGCAGTACCACATGAGGCCAGCAAATCAACATCCGGAATATCATCTCCAAAGGCAAGCACATCAGCCATTGCGATTTCCCGCGACAGGAGGAGATGCCGTAGAGCGCCGGACTTTGATGCCCGGATACTCAGGATATTGAGAAACGTCATCCCGTTAGCCGGCACCACTGATACAATATCGCCATATCGCCGCGAGACCTCCGCAGCAAGGTCAGAGACATCGCTCCCACCACGACTGGCGGCAATCTTTGCGGGGTTTCTCGACAGAGCCTCGTCCACGGACGTGACCATATCCGGTGTTGCCGCGTTGAACCGCCAGAGCGTGTCTGCGTCGGCTGCCCAGTTGGCACCGAATTCCCAACCTTCGATTTCCACCGTCACGCGCACTTCCGGTCCCATGCCTACGAGCAGGTCCACAATGCCCCGGGCCACCCCTGTCGGGAGCACCTCCCGAAACTCACCTGACAGTGGCGGTGTTGTCAGGGCGACAGCGCCATTCATAACTACCAGAGAGCAGATGTTTGTCAGGTCATTACCGACCAGGCGGCGAAGCGTCCGGATGGGTCGAGAGGTGGCAATAACAACGGGAATGCCCCGTGCTACGCACCCTCTGATAGCCATGCGATTGCGCTCGGATAACTGTGTCCGGTTGTTTAGCAGGGTCCCGTCAAGGTCAACGGCAATCGCACCGGGAATACGGTTAAATGTGGGAATGTTCATCGCTTTCCAACTCCGGAACAGCACCCTCTTAAGTACGCATAGGTCACGCAGACAGCGCTAAGCGCCAAAAACATTATGTGTCAAAGAGACAACTTTTGCAAAGTAAACGGGAACTGCCGGTTGACTGTTCGAATGGGCAGCATATGCTTCGGGGAAGGACGCCCGGGTCACCGTTCCGCGATATTGATAATTGTCCGCACTATAATGTAGAATGAGCCAATGTTTCTTCCGTAAAAGGAGTGCCACGAGCAATGCGCAACTACATAATCCGAAGAATTGCTCTCATGATACCCACTCTTTTATTGGTAACCATAGTGGTCTTTCTCACCATTCGCCTTGTTCCCGGCAGCGCGGTGGAGATGATGGCTATCGAGATGGGGTCAAGGGAATCGACCGGTGGGCAGCTGGACATCGAGGCAGTCGAGGCAATGCTCGGCATGGACATGCCCTGGCATGAGCAATACCTGACATGGATGCAGGGTATCTTTATGCGCGGCGATTTCGGAGATTCCCTATGGTTAAAGCGCCCCGTACTCCCCGAGATAATCGCCAGGCTACCGATAACCTTTGAGCTTGGCCTTCTCGCATTTCTAATCTCACAGATAATCGCCATCCCGATAGGTCTCTATTCCGCGATACGTCAGGACACCATTGGCGACGTCCTGGGAAGGACTTTTGCCATTGTTAACCTGGCGACGCCTGCCTTCTGGCTGGCGACTATGATTATGGTCTTCCCATCCATATGGTGGGGCTGGTCGCCACCAATGCGCTACATTCCTTTTGGTGACGACCCCATGTCCAACCTCGAACAATTCCTCATTCCTGCAATACTCATGGGCACGGCGATGTCGGCAACGACAATGAGGATGCTGCGCACCACAATGCTTGAAGTACTGCGGCAGGACTACGTGCGGACTGCCTGGTCAAAAGGTCTGAAAGAGCGCGTAATCGTCATTCGCCACGCCATGAGGAACGCCATGATTCCCGTGATTACCATGATATCCGGCCAGGTACCCATTATGATAGGTGGTGCCGTCATAATGGAGCAGATATTCAGTCTGCCCGGTATGGGGCGCCTTTTTCTGGATGCCATCAACAGAAGAGACTATCCCTTTGTCAGCGCAATAAACACTCTGCTGGCTGCATTCGGTATGGTACTTATTTTACTGACAGACCTAAGCTATGCCTTTCTGGACCCACGGGTACGCTACAGGTAGTATTCATATCCATTGACAGAGTAAGTGATTAATCTGTCGGCCGACCTGACAGTCATTCCCTCTCAGTATTCTCCTTACAAAACCAGCACGGGTTCTTTCCACAGACAAACTCCGTGTCAGTTTCCTGTGCCCCGTATCCGATACTTCTGGAAAAGCACATACGTCCTTATCCCCTGCAGAACACACCATAGCCAGATACCAGCTACATCACCTCTTTAAATACGCAGCATCAGTACTACGAGTGAATATACACCCCGGCATCTGACACTATATTTTACGATTGTGACTTCCCTTTGTCAGTACATATCTTATTCAATCACTTGACAGTTGACAATATGTATGACAAGTGCTAACTTATTATTGTATTTGATGTCAGGTCTCTGTCAGTGTATTGTTAGTGCCTTCCGGTTCCCGGTTAGTTGAATCCAGACACTATTACTCTGACAGTCTGAACTGACATGAATTCGGTATTTTGTCTTACTGACCTCGGTCGGGAGTAACAAAATTCATGACTGGTGATGATAGAACCAGAGACCAACGTCTCCGGGAACTGGAGACTCTGTACCTGCGTACGGCAGAGCTTGAGGCATCCCGAACCGAGCTTGAACATAGCAAGGAAGAACTCCGTCAATCAGAAGAGCTACACCGCGTCACGCTCAGCAGTATCTCGGATGCCGTCTGCATGACTGACAACTCAGGAAACTTCACATTTGTCAGCCCAAACGTAGAAGCTGTTTTTGGTTACTCCATTGAGGAAGTGCGCCGCCTGGGCAATATCTCGAAGCTTCTGGGGGACATTCCCGTTGCACCTGCTGAGTTGGAAGCCCGAAAAGAAGTGCGCAACATCGAGCGCGAGATTACTGACAAAGCCGGCAAACGCCGCGTCCTCCTCATCGATATGAAAGGTGTTTCCATCCGGGATGGAAGCGTGCTCTACTCCTGTCGCGACATAACCGACCCCAAGCGAATCCAGGGAGAACTGCGACGGCACCGTGACCATCTTGAGGAACTCGTTGAAGAACGTGCCACTGAACTGAGGAAAAGTAACGACCAGCTTGAGCAGCGCAACAAGCTCCTCAGCGCTTTGAGTCGCGTGCAAACCCAGTTCATCTCCGAGGCGGACCCCCGCCTCCTGTTCGACCATTTGCTGGATGAGTTACTTTCCCTGACCGATAGCGAGTACGGTTTCATTGGCCAGGTACTCTACAATTCCGATGGAGAGCCGTACCTGAAGACCCACTCAATCACCAATATTGCCTGGAGCGGTCGATCAAACGGTATCTACGGGAGCGACGAGACCACCGGCATGGAGTTCCATAACCTGAAGACCCTCATCGCTGCAGTAATGTCATCGGGGAAACACATTATTGCTCATGACCCGACCGCCGACTTCCGGGGGCGTGATGTTGCCGAAGGCCACCCACGCCTGAACGCATTTCTTGGACTCCCCCTGCACAACGGCAAGGGACTTATCGGCATGGTTGGCATCGGTAATCGTCCCACAGGATACGATGCCATGCTGATAGAATTCCTCCAGCCTTTCCTGGCAACCTGCGGGAGTATCATAGAAGCTCACAGGAACGTCCAGCAACGCCGGCAGGCGGAAACCGAACTCGCTAAATCCGAGCGCAATTTCCGTAACTCTATCGATAGTTCTCCCTTGGGAACTTCCATTGTGACCAGGGGCGGCAAGCTTGTTTACGCCAATCAGGCTTTTCTTGATATCTATGGTTATGACAGTATCGAAGAACTGAAAGCAGTGCCCCTGAAGCAGCGCTATGCGCCGCAGAGCTACGAGGAGCACCGGGAACGAAGGTCAAAGATGCGGTGGGGAGAGCCTTTGCTCGCTTCCTATGGACTGAGCATCGTCCGCAGGAACGGTGAAATCCGGCATCTTTCCGTATCCTGGAGCGGTATGCGATGGGATGGTGAACGGCGCTTTCTGGTAATATACCAGGACATCACGGAGCGCAAGAGGGCCGAGGAGATACTCCGTACCAGCGAAGCAAGCCTGACCAATGCCCAGCGCATTGCCCGTCTTGGGAACTGGGACTGGGATATCAGGAACAATACTGTCCAGCTATCTGAGGAGGCATACCGTATTCTGGGCCTGGAGCCCGGGGCTCTCGCTGAACCATACAAGGTACTGTCTAACATCATCCATCCCGATGATAGGGAAAATGCACAGAAGTCAATTACCCGGGCACTTTCCGAAGGCAGACCTGATGACCATGACTATCGCATCGTACGTCCCAATGGCTCTGAGGCCATGGTCCATGTTCGTGGTGAGGTTAAGTACGATGATAATGGAATACCTCTCAGCGCTACAGGTACAATCCAGGACATCACCGAGCTTCGCGCCCTGGAGAGGAAGGTCATTGAATACCAGGAACTGGACCAGGTTAAGACCAACCTTCTTTCCACAGTCTCCCACGAGTTGCGCACGCCATTATCGATAATCAAGGGATACGCCACCCTTCTGCTGGACTACGATGAGAGACTGGTAAACGAGGAGAAACGCGAGTACCTGGAATCGATAGACAGAGCCACGAATCGGCTGACCGAACTTGTGGACCATATTCTGGACATGTCTCGCCTGGAGTCAGGTCTACTCCAGCTGGAACGCGCACCAACATCAATCGCGAAGCTGGCCCGTGAAGCAGTAGCTGAAGCCAGAGTCAGGGCACCTGTCCATAAGATACAGTTAAACATGGCAAAGAGACTGCCGAAGGTGGACGTTGACGCCAAGCGAATTCGGCAGGTACTGGATAATATCATCGACAACGCTGTCAAGTACTCCCCGGAGAAAACGACGATAACCGTGTCCGCCGAGCGGAAGGACGATGAACTGGTGGTCAGCATCTCAGACCAGGGTGTAGGTATCCCGGCCAAAGACCTTAACAGGGTATTTGACCGTATGTTCCGCGTTGAGCAGGGACTGACGCCAACAGTTGATGGAGTTGGTCTGGGGCTGGCGATCTGCAAGGGGCTCGTAGAGCAGCACGGGGGACATATCTGGATGGAAAGCGAAGAGGGCAAAGGAAGCACCTGTCGCTTTGCCTTGCCAATCTTGAAGGGAGAGTCACAAGTATGACGACCAGACACAAGGTCGAGTCTGTCCTGGTCATCGAGGATGAGGCTGACATCCGGAATTTCGCCTTCCGGGTGCTGGAACTGGAAGGTTATCGCGTTCTCCAAGCCGGCGATGGAAACGAAGGCCTGAAATTGGTCAGGAAAAATCGGGGACTTTCCATGGTGCTTCTGGACCTGAGGCTACCCGGTCGCGACGGCTGGGTAGTGCTTCAGGAGATGAAGAAGGACCCTGAGCTTTCCATGATACCCGTTGTCGTGTTTAGCGCCCTGGCAGCGGCATGGCAGCGGAAGAGGGCGCTCGGTATGGGTGCCGCCGCTTACCTGACCAAACCAGTTGACGCCACCAGCCTGAAACGGACAGTTTCCTCCACAGTGCACTTGAAAGGAGTGACGTCGGCATGTCGTCCAAAAAACCGTTAGTGCTCGTGGTTGACGACGACGTGCGAATGCTGCGCATGGTGCGTCGGATACTCGAACTGGAAAGCTACCGCATCATCACTGCTGGTAATGCTGAAGCGGCTCTCGATGTATTCGACGGTGAGAACCCTGACCTGGTACTGCTTGATGTCATGATGCCCGGCATGGATGGATACACCGCCTGCCAGCGTATCCGCGAATTTTCACAGATTCCAATAATCATGGTGACGGCGCGGAGTATCGACGAAGAGAAGGTCCGGGGACTGGACTCAGGTGCTGATGATTACATCACCAAACCTTTCTCCGCCAGTGAGCTTACCGCTCGGGTACGCGCAGTACTCAGGCGAGCCCCACTCCGGGATGAGACTCGGGAGCCCGTACTGAAATGTGGTGACCTGGTAATTGATTTCGGCCGTCAGCGCGTCACCCTGGACGGTCAGTACCTGAACCTTACGGCGACGGAACACCGGCTGCTCTCGTATCTGGCTCGTAACGCGGACCGCATACTTACTCCGAATCAGATTCTCGAGAAGGTCTGGGGCGAGAAATATCTCGGCGAAACCAACCTCCTCCAGGCAAACATTACCCGGCTTCGCAAGAGGCTGAAGGATAGCGCCAAAAACCCCAAGTATATTCTGACACGTCCGGGAATCGGTTATATGATGGTGAAGAAGCCGGAACCATAAGGCGGACCGGTTCATCACAGCGCCCTTCTCCTTCACAGCCTGCTCACTATCCTGCATCTCTACCTATGCGATATTGTCAGGTATTTGTAAGGTTATTACCCCTGTTTGTCAGGTACTCGTTACCCCAGTTCTCTAGCCTGTAAGTGGAAGCGTCATCTTATACATGGAGGCACTATGGTTGTCAGGGATGCCCGACCGACTCGCCGGGATAATAAACAAGCCATCCGTCCCGAGAACATGCTGGAGGAGATACACCTCGTCCGGGAGAATGAGCGCCGCAGGCTTTCAATCGAAATACATGATGGCGTTGCCCAGTGGATGATAGGCACTCTCTACCGCATTAAGGCCTGCCGCAGTCTTTTGCCTCAATCCGACTCAGACCACCTGACGAACGAGCTTTCCGATATTGAGAGAACACTCCAGAGAAGTGTCAGGGAACTCCGTCGTATCATATCCGACTTGCGTCCCTTCCCTCTGGAAGAGCTGGGGCTTATCACCGCGATACACCAGATGGCAAATGTCCTCGAAGAAGAAGACATCAACTGTCGGTTTGAAGTGGATGGTGTGCTGCCCGGACTTACCCCTGCTGAAGAGAGGGCTACCTTCGGTATAGTCCAGGAAACACTGACGAACGTTCGCAAGCATTCCCAGGCCACGCGTGTCAGCCTCCGGATCCGTTTTCAGGAACAGACTGTTTCCGTAGCGATAAAGGACAACGGCGTCGGCTTCAATCCCAAGAACATCGCCGATAAGCAGTTCCGACCCAGCCATATTGGGCTCCTCGGCATGAAAGATACCGCGGCGCTGGTTGGTGCCTACCTGAAGATTCACAGCAGTCCGGGAAAGGGTACCTCGGTGAAATTCGCCTTCCCTCCCGCATCCGGACAGATGCACAAAAGACAGGAGAGAGGTGAAGGGATTGTCTGACATCCGTGTGCTCCTGGTCGATGACTATGAGGTAGTACTGTTGGGATTGCGGCGAATGCTCGAGCTTGACGGCCGGATTAAGGTAGTCGGTGAGGCGAGTAACGGTGAGGAAGCTATTGCTAAGGCAGCCACGCTCCAACCCGATGTCGTCACCATGGACCTCAGGATGCCGGGGATGGACGGCATAACGGCAACCCGTCGGTTGAAGCAGGAGATGCCCAACGTGCATGTCCTGGCCATGACCATGTACGGGGATGACTTGATACAGGAAGCCATCGAAGCGGGGGTATCCGGTTACATCCTTAAGGAAACCGATTGCGACCAGATTATTC
Organism: Dehalococcoidales bacterium; assembly: GCA_035529395.1. Taxonomy (NCBI): domain Bacteria; kingdom Bacillati; phylum Chloroflexota; class Dehalococcoidia; order Dehalococcoidales; species Dehalococcoidales bacterium. The sequence continues at coordinate 21,463 of DATKWT010000045.1, forward strand.
AGGCCATCCACCAGATATGTGCCGGCCTGCACCCCATGATACCACCGCTGAATCTCCGCCTGCCCGCAGAGTTCATTCCTATCAATTCGTAAGCCCTGCTCTACTGCCTCGCCGGTAAGAAGGCCAGTCTCCTATGCCTGGTTTCTAAGTCCGGAACGCTCTCAATTGGTCTCCGGGATTACGGGCATATCGATATACGAGGCATAATCAGACTGGTGGTATATTGTCTGCACCGCCGGAATACCCTTGGCATCCTCACCAAACGGATTCCCGGTATTCATGTTCCGGTCGATTCGCGGGAAATTACTGCTGGATACGTCTATCCGAATACGGTGTCCCCTACCAAAGACGATACTCGTCACCGCCAGGTCAATCATGTACTCGTAGACCTCGCCCGGATTTACCGGTTCCGGTCGGAGCACAGATTTCCGGCACCGTGCCCGGATGCAACCCTCGGCTATGTTGTACGCAGAACCATCCGGATAAACATCGATTAGCTTGGCCGTGAAATCGGTATCCTTTGCCGATGTCGACGCGAACAGGTGCAGCATCAGTGGGCCGGTGACCTCAATCTCCTCCGTGAGTTCCGGAGTAGTGTAGCACAGGACATCATTGCGGTTCTCTATCCGTGACTGGTCGAACGGACCCGGTATCAGGCTGCCTGTGGGAAGTATCCGGCCCCCGACAGTGGGCACGGGGAAGCGGGGGTCATAGATGTAGACGTCCGCTGGCTCGGCACCCGGGGTATCCCTGCTGAGAAGGCCATTCCCAGACGCCGTGTTAGAGCGGCCCTTGCTATGCAGGAAGAATCGTTGCCACTCGGTCTGCGGCAGCGGCCAGGTATCGGCATTGCGCCACCGGTTCGGACCCATCACGAAGTAGCGGACCGGGGCCATTTTGCGGCCCTCTATCCCGCGCAGGTACCTGTCAAAGAAGTTAATGTGCCGTTCCATGGTGAAGGTGGCCATACTGGCCCCGGCCGGACCGAAATGGAGACCGCCAACATAGGCCAGCAGGTTACCGCCATGAGACCACGGTCCGCAGAGCACGTACTGCCCTTCCCGGGCGAGTTCGGTACCGCCATTCCCGCGCATCCCCAGGAAGTTTTTGAACAGGCTACCAGAAAACAGGTCATACCAACCGGCGGCGTGGAAACAGGGGACCTTAACCCTGTGATACGGCCAGTGCAGGTCTTCTTCAGACTTCACATTTGGTGGAATATCATCGGTCATACGGGCTCCGAAGGCCTGAGAAAGCCCCTCAAACTGGAAATGTGGCACCTCTTTGAGGGGCAGATACTCGTACACCTCGCTGAGGTTGAACCTGGCGCGGTCCAGCATCTCCCGCGCCCCGGTAACGTCCTTGCCCTGCTTCCTCTGTCGCTCCAGCATGTCAATCGCCATCGTAGTAAACCAGCTTATGGACTGCTCCAGGTCTATCGGGCCGCCAAGACGGGAATCACTCAGGGGGCCTGACGTTGTTATCTGAGGGGCAATTGCCTTCAGGTGAGGAGGGTCTTCTATTGCGGCCTGCCACTGGTTGCGGCCGAGGTAGGAGCCACCGAATGTGCCGACATTACCATCGCACCAGGACTCAGCAGCGACTGCTTCAATCGTGTCGTAGCCGTCGAGGTCCTCCGGAGCTCCGGGCATGAACTCCCCTTCTGAGGCAAACCTGCCCCGCGTGTCCTGTATCACGAAGGCATATCCAGCGAAAGCGGCGTGCACCGCTGACAGGAAGTCACTGTCACCTCCCATTACCTTACTATATGGGGTACGGACCACGATCGCCGGATGTTTCCCGCTGTTATCCGGCCGGTATATGTCAGCCCGCAGCACAACCCCGTCCCTCATCGTCATCGGTATGTCCCGGTCGATACGAATCGAGTTCGCCATGGTCTCCTCCTTCTAATGTACTTCGCCGGGTAATCTACCGTTCCGCCGTTGACTGTAGATGCTTTGCATTCCAGTAATCCCGGCATGTGCCACCCATGATACAACATCCACGGTGCGCAGACAAAGAGATGCAGATAGCATGATGAGGTAATCCACAACTTGTCGCAGAAGTTGTTCAGATAGCATTCGATTTAATCCCTGGTGCCCCTCAGGAAGAGCGAGCAGACCACGGATACAGCGACCACCGCGGCTCCGGCAGCAGTGAAGCTGGTATGGAAGCCAAACCGCTCAATGAGGTAACCCATAACCGGAGCGAGCAGGCCACCGGCCTCCATACCGGCAAAGTAGTAGACTCCCAGTATCGTCGAACGCCGGCGCTCCGGTGTGTTGGCGATGATGAAGGACTCCGTTGCCGGCATTCGGACATACATTGTGGCACCTATCACCAGCAACAGGGCACCCAGACCGACACCAAACGATGCCAGGTTCATCAAATAAATCAGTGGGCCGGTAACCAGAGATACTACCAGCACCACTCGTACTTTACCGAGACGGTCTGAGAGGTAACCTCCCAGGGGGCTTGCCCACAGCCCGGCCGAGTAGATAATGGCCAGGTAGGTCGCTGCTGCTCCCTCACTCACACCATGCCGGTCTACCATGAAGAGGGGTACAAACGTGACTACGGAGAAGGCTACCGCCTGGGTGAATACCGTCAGGACCATAAATGTCACCAGGTGGCGCCACCGGTTCGGCAGGTCTGGTTGTTCGCTGCCTTCTTCAACGACATCATCTTGAAGAACGGGGTCCCTGATACGCCGTCCAAGGAGCACGAAAAACACGACCCCGAATATTGCCGTGGGAATGGCCAGACCAAGGAAGGAACCTCGCCAACCCCAGGCGGAGGCGATACCGGCGGCAATCAGCGGTGCCAGAAAGAAACTCCCGCTGCCCCCCACCAGATGAAATCCGAGGGCACTGCCTCGGTTTTCCGGCTTCACCGACGCCGAAATCAGGGGTGAGGCTGATGGGTGGTAACCACCGCCGGCAATACCCATCAGTACCAGGAATACAATCATCATGACAAAGGTCTGGGAAAGCCCTACCAGGACCCCTCCTACCGCCACCCCGCAGATACCTATGGTAAGCATTATACGGGCACCTATACGGTCGGCAAGCCATCCGGCAGGTAGCTGCCCGATTCCATAGGCAAGGCTGAAGGCCGAAACTACCAGTCCGGCCTGGGTATAGCTCAGGCCAAAATCATCACGGATAAAGGGGAGCATCGGTACCGGCAGTGCCGTTAGCAGGTGGTGGGCAAAGTGTGCCAACACAAAGAGAGGTACCAGCCCTGAGAAAAACGTGCGCATCCTGGTTTTGAAAATAGCGGTATCCTTTCGAGGTATGTCCTTCGCGCCGGAGAAAACACGCTGTGACATTGGTTGGTCAGCACCGACGCGCCCTCATTGTACGTCATTTCCGCAGGTCTCAACAATAGCGTTCCGGGTGTATAAACAGGATACTTATGTTGACCTACGTCACTACTGGTCGGTATACTGTAGACACTGCTTGCCAGTGAGCTATTCATACCTCTCCGGCTGGAACACCCAGCCTCCCGGCTCGCGGTCGCTGACACCCGTACCCTGTGATGGAGCACCCGGATTCGTTATATGGTTGTTGCTGAAGAAGATTTGCTGAGCAGAATCAAGAATTTCAGACTCCGCAAGGTGTACTTCGGGTGGTGGACGGTACTTACCGGCGGCCTCATCGCCCTCTGGGGACACGGCTTTCACACTTATGGGTTCTCCGCTCTTTTCAAACCCATTTCTTCCGAGCTTGGTTTTAGCCGTACCGTGACGTCTGTCGCCGCCAGTATCGGCCGGTTTGAAGGCGGTATCGAGGCTCCCATAACAGGCTGGATTACCGACAGGTTCGGCCCTAGATGGATTGTAATTCTCGGTATCTTCTGCATATCTCTGGGCCTTATCCTGATGAAGTACGTCAACTCCCTGACAACCTTCTACATCTTCTGGGGAGTGTTGCTCGGGACGGGTACCAACATCGCACTGACTTTGCCGATGGATACCGCAATATCGAACTGGTTCATCAAGAAGCGCGGCCTGGCACTGAGCATCAAGTGGGTATTCTCCGGACTTTCCGGCGTGCTGGTGATGCCGCTCGTTACCTGGTTGATAACTGTTCAGGGTTGGCGTGATACCTGCTTCATTGGCGGACTGGTAATGGGGATTATCGGTCTACCCCTCGCCTGGTTCTTCCTGAAACAGCACCGACCGGAATACTACGGCCTATTGCCCGATGGTGCCCAGCCTGATGAGCAATCCTTAGATGCGGAGCAGATGATGCAGAAGGGTGTCGAATATGCCGCTGAAACTGGAGAGACAGAGTTCACCGTTCGGCAGGCCATGAAGACCCCCTCTTACTGGCTGTTGATATTAACGCAGATGTTCCACAGCCTTGTCATGCCGGTGATGAGTATCCATTGTATCCCTTTTCTTACCGATAGGGGAATCGACCCCGTCCAGGCTGCCGGCATGATGGCAATCTGGGTCACAGCGAGCATTCCAGCCAGGTTTCTCGGCGGACTTATTGCCGACAGGGTCAGTGTCAACCGCCTTCGCTTCATCATAGGTGGGTCGTATCTTCTGCAAGCCATCGGTGTGGCCATTTTCCTGCAGAACCCGACGACTACTACGATCTATGTCTGGTTTGTTCTCTACGGTATCGGACAGGGCATCCCAATGACGGTAAACCCCGTGATGAGAGCACGCTACTTTGGGAGGAAGAGCTTCGGTTCCATAGCGGGATTTTCCCGGATGTTCATGACACCTGTGGGCGTTATTGGTCCGGTTTATGCCGGCTGGATATATGACACTACCGGCAGTTACATGAACGCCTTCATACAGTTCGCTATAATGCTGGCCGCCTCTGCCTTGCTCTCGACATTAATAGTACCACCGAAGCCACCCGACAGGATTCACGACGTGCGCAACATTATGTAATATGCACCGGATGGTACTACAGAGAAGCCGGACGGAAACTACCCCGTTCAAATCAAGCTGATATATATTGGTCTCTGTTGACAAAGCCAGCCCCACCACCTAAAGTGTCCCGGTGCTGGTCTTGATATCAGTCGATGCCGGTCAGCGCATGAGCCAATACCCGAGAGAGGAGAGCTATGAAAGTAGATGAGGACAAGTGTACCGGCTGTCTCGAGTGTGTTGATTTCTGTCCGGTAGAGGCCATTAAGGAAGCCGATGTCGGTGGTACGGTGTATATTGACCAGGACGAGTGCGTGGAGTGTGGGGTCTGTCTGAGAGTGGGATGCTGCGAGTACGAGGCACTCTGGCAACCGGAGTTGGAATGGCCCCGAATCCTGAGGGCGCAGTTCAGCAATCCCGGCGTAGTCCACCCCAACACCGCCATCTACGGACGGGGCACCGACGAGTCCAAGACCAACGACGTAACCGGTCGCTACCCCCGGGGGGGTATCGGTATCGCCGCCGAGTTGGGCCGACCCGGCATCGGTACACGGCTGAGAGATGTCGAGACAGTAGCACGGGCAATACTCCCCCTGGGTGTGGAGTTCGAGAAAGACAACCCCACCTATTACCTCTTCGAGGACCTTGAGCAGGTCAGAATGCGGCCTGATGTCCTCGATGAACGAGTGCTTTCCGCTATCCTGGAGTTCAAGACCACCCGGGAAAAAGCCCCGGAAGTCCTGAAGACTCTTCACAGGGTCGCCGGAGAGGTAGACACCGCCATCAGTATCAATATCGGCTCCAAGCTCGAACCGGACGGCACCCTGCCCGCAGAGAAAGCAGCCATAGAGGCTGGTTTTCAACTCCGTCCCAACGGCAAGAGCAACCTGGGACTGGGACGACCTCTGGTCGAGTGATAGCAGGAGGAAAGCAGTGACACACACGAACCACCGTCAGGGTACCATAGAGAGTTTAAGCAAGGACTACGTGGTCTTTATCTATCCGGCAAACGGTATCAACGACGAGGGTGCCGGGCCAAAGGTAGAGCAGTTCCTGCAAATGGCGTACCGGCACGGCATGGTCAATGCGGGACCGGCGCGCACCGGGGACAGATTCATGGTGGACCCTGAGCGTGTGGTCAACAGGCCCGGGCGGGCAGGCAGCGCTTACGCCGTTTTCGATGATAAGGAGAGGGTGGTCACCTTCGTGAAGGACGTCATTAAGGCGGACTTCGGGATATCAATAATCGTCAGCGGGCTCTTTGACGAGGTCGACGATATCTGTGAGCAGGCAGGCATCAAGCGCCACACTGCGCAATGCTCTCTGGGCATCTGGGGACAGGTAGACAAGCTGCCCGCGGAGGCCATTCTGGATATTGCCACCATGTGCGGGCATGGCATGATTTCCTTTAACCTGGTGAAGCGGATGGCCGGCGAGGTCAGTAAAGGCCATACCTCTCTCGAAGAAGCCAGCCGCATCCTGGCCAGGCCCTGCTCCTGCGGAATATTCAATCCGAAGCGCGCTCAAGAACTCCTCAAGCAGATTATCGATAGCGGTACTATCGAGTAGGGGTCAACCAATGAGGGCCGGTATGAATCATCGACGTCTGCTCAACAACTCCGTAGCCACCAAGTGGACGTACTACGGCACGTGCCCGGTATTCGACTGAAGCGATAATATACTCCTTGCCAACCGATGCCTTCCACCGGCACCGGGTTCATATTTCTCACCGGCAGGAGTAGAATATATCCATAGCACGATATCCGGCGGTGGATGTCCGCTCCTGCATCAAACGCTGGTTACGGAGACAGACGTGAGCACTCTTTCTCGTTTCCACCCGATTATCACCCGGTGGTTCCTGGAGGAGGTCGGGCAGCCGACCGAGGTACAGGAAGATAGCTGGCAGAGGATTTCCGGTGGTGAGCACGTCCTCATTACGGCGCCAACCGGAAGCGGTAAAACGCTGGCCGCATTCCTCTGGGCAATTAACCAACTGGTGACCGGACAGTTTACCACCGGGCACACCAGTGTCCTGTACGTATCTCCCCTGAAAGCGCTCAACAATGACATCCAGCGAAACTTACTCGGGCCACTCGACGAACTTAGAAATTCCTTCCGGAAGTCGGAGATACCTTTCCCTGATATCCGCGTTCTGACCCGCAGCGGCGATACACCGCAGTCGGAACGGCACCAGATGCAGCGCCACCCGCCGGAAATCCTCATCACTACCCCGGAGAGTCTAAACCTCTTGCTCAGTTCCAATGGTGGCCGTTCAATCCTGAGGGGTCTTGCCACGGTAATCCTCGACGAAGTCCACGCCGTGTTCGGAAACAAGCGGGGCGTGCACCTGATGACGGCCGTGGAGCGACTCGTCCCGCTCAATGACGAATTCCAGCGTATTGCCCTATCGGCGACCATCCGCCCCCTGGAGACCGTGGCTGAGTTTATCGGCGGGTTCCGGGTCGAAGGGGACGCACATTCTCCACTTCACACACCACGGACTGTCTCCATCGTGCGCTCCGATACAACGAAACAGTACGACATTCGAGTGCGGTTCCCCGAAGAGGCGGTAGACCGTCAGGTACAGGATTCCATCTGGGAGCCGCTGGCGGAACAGTTCAAGGAAATTATCGGTAGAAACCGCTCGACGCTCCTATTCGCCAACGGCAGGAGGCTATGCGAAAAACTGGCGCTGATGCTCAATGAGGGGGAAGAGGCACCGATAGCATACGTGCACCACGGCTCCCTTTCCCGCGAGATACGCGCCGAAGTCGAGCGTAAGCTGAGAGAGGGTGAACTGCGAGCAGTGGTGGCAACCAACTCACTGGAGCTGGGTATCGATATCGGTTCGCTGGACGAGGTGATACTGGTACAATCGCCTCCCTCGGTCTCATCGGCAATTCAGCGTGTCGGCCGGGCCGGCCACCAGGTGGGTGAGGTCTGCCGGGGCGAGATATTCCCCACGCACCCTCAGGACCTGCTGGAAGCAGCGGTGCTCGCCTTGGCCATACCGGAACATGACATGGAACTCACCGGGCCTGTCCTGTGTCCTCTTGACGTGCTGGCACAGGTCATCGTCTCCATGGCAGGCATCGAGAAGTGGGACATCGATGAACTCTACATACAGGTTACCGCCAGCTACCCCTACCGGCACCTGAGCCGGGAGCAGTTCGACCTCGTCCTGAACATGCTGGCCGGACGCTACGCCGATGCCCGGATACGTGAACTGAAACCACGTATTTCCATTGACCGGCTCGACAACAGTGTGGTCGCCCGGAAAGGAGCTCTGCTGACACTGTACACCTCGGGCGGCGTGATACCAGACCGCGGCTATTTCCACCTCCGCCACCAGGAGACCGGCGCCCTCATCGGGGAGCTTGATGAGGAGTTTGTCTGGGAAGCATCGACCGGCCAGACATTTGCCCTGGGCACGCAGAACTGGAGAATCGACCGCGTCACGCATAATGACGTCTTCGTGCTTCCCGGCAACCCCAGGATAATGGCAACACCGTTCTGGAGGGGCGAGGAGAACTACCGCGACTTCCACTTCTCAGAGCGTATCGGCCAGTTCCTGGAAACTGCCAACAACAGTCTCGATGATGCTGCCTTTATCGATACGCTGCAACGTGACCACCGCATGGATTCCACTGCATCGGAGCAACTGGTTGCCTTCCTGAAGCGCCAGAAGGAGAGGACGGGCTGTGACCTTCCCCACCGACACCATATCGTAGTGGAGTCTGTCAGCACGGGGCCGGGTGGGGTGCCGGGGAACCAGCTCATACTGCATACCACCTGGGGTGGCCGGGTCAACCGTCCGTTTGCAATGGCGCTGGATGCTGCCTGGGATACCCGCTATGGTCAGCGACTGGAGATGTATACCGGCAACGATTGCATTGTGCTCCAGTTACCACATGATGTCGGTGGCGATGAGGTGCTCTCGCTGGTATCGAGCGCAACCGTCGAGCAACTGCTCAGGAAGCGACTGGAAGGCTCCGGGTTCTTCGGGGCCAGATTCCGCGAGTGCGCCGGGCGGTCATTGCTCCTGACGCGCGGCAAAATCGGCCAGAGAATGCCACTCTGGATGAACCGTATGCGCTCACAGAAGCTGCTCGATTCCGTTGTACGGTATGATGATTTCCCCATCCTGCTCGAAGCCTGGCGTACCTGCTTACAGGACGAATTCGACATGGAGAGTCTGCGGCAGGTGCTGGCAGAGCTTGAGTCAGGAGCAATTCAATGGTCGGAGGCGCATACTCTCTACCCGAGCCCGATGGCACAGAATGTCTCCTGGCGGCAGACCAACCAGTACGTCTACATGACCGACGAACCGACAGCGGGAACGACTTCCCGGCTGCGCAGCGACCTGCTCAACCACGTAGTCTTCACTCCCGGAATCCGTCCCGGCGTTGCCCGCGAGCCGGTAGCGCAGTTCGAGATGAAACGACAGCGACTCGCCCCGGGGTATTCACCGGAGACACCGCGAGAACTGGTGGACTGGGTCAAGGAACGGCTGCTGATTCCGGTACCGGAATGGGAGCGCCTGTTACAGGTAATGCACGACGACCACGATACTGATACCGATGAGTTGCTGGAGTCCCTCACCGAGAGGCTGGTACGAATCAGCCCACCGGCGGCTTCGGACGCACTGGTAACAGCCCTGGAAACACTGCCCGGAATCGCCCACGCCCTTTACGGAGAACAGAAGGTAGCAACAGGACCGCTTGTTGGCTCACATGCTGTACCGGCCGGCGGAGTTAGTATGGCCACCGGCATGATAGAAGACCTTGACGAAGTCCTGACCGAAGTACTGGGAGAGTGGTTCCAGTTCTACGGTCCGGTCACATATGATTTCGTCCAGGCCACGCTCGGCATCGAGAAGCAACGCCTGTCCCTGGCCCTGGAAGACCTGATTGACTCCCAGAAGGTAATCATGGGACCGCTGGTGACGGATAGCACCGATGAATGTATCTGCGATAGTGAGAACTTCGAGGTCCTGCTCAGGCTGGCTCGGGCAAGCGCCATCCCTGTCTTCGAACCACTGGATGTGGAGTGGCTGCCCCTCTTCCTGGCGCACCACCAGGGTGTTATCGACCCCGCTGATGATATCGAGGGCCTGTTCCGGTGCGTCGAACAGTTACTCTGCCTGCCGACACCGGCGGCTCTGTGGGAATCAGAAATCCTGCCGGCAAGACTGCACCCGTATTCCACCTCCTGGCTGGACAGCGCAATGCAGGAAGGCGACCTCCGCTGGGTGGGCAGTGAGAATCGTCGTGTAGCTTTCTGCTTTGAGCCTGACCTGGACCTGATGCAGGGAGACAGAGAGGATGCAACAGGCACGGAGGAGTCTCTGGACGAGGAATCCCGCCTGACCGACATATTCCCCAGGTCGGTAGGACGATACGATTTCTCGACACTGCGCGCGCTGTCCGGCTATCGCACCGACGAGTTGTCGAATGCGCTCTGGCAATCAGTGTGGCGAGGACGAGTCACCAATGATACTTTTGCGGCACTGCGTCGGGGAATCGAGAACCGCTTCAGAGTACCGAAGTTGACCGCTACTGCACCAGACCTCCGTCATCGCGGTCGACGGACCGGCGGCCGGGGCGGTTTCGCCAGGTGGAGAAGCTCTGTTCCCTTCGCGGGCAACTGGTTCCGGCTTCCTGCTCCCGAACCGGATGAAGACCTCCTTGAGACCGAGGAGCGGATGAAGGACCGGGCAAGACTCCTGCTGGACCGGTATGGAATCCTCTTCCGTGAGTTACCGGAGAGAGAGATGCCTGTTTTTCATTGGAGAAATGTCTTCCGCGCCCTGCGGTTGATGGAGCTTTCCGGGGAAGTGCTCGCCGGCTACTTCTTCCACGGCATCCCCGGGCCGCAGTTCATCTCACACCAGGCTTTTCACCGTCTGCAGCGGAGACTGCCGGAAGATGCCGTCTACTGGATAAACGCGACCGACCCGGCATCCCTGTGTGGGGTCCAACTTGAAGCGATCAGGGGGTCTCTACCCAGGCGCATTGCCGGCACACACCTTGTCTACCGGGGTACCAGGCTGGTAGCAATATCAGGGCGGAACGGCCGGACTCTAATCTTCAAGGTTCTGCCCGACGACCCGCACCTGCCGGAGTACCTGAGCCCGCTGCGCCACCTGCTGACACGACAGTTTCAGCCGGTACGCCGGATTACCATCGAGACCATCAACGACGAGGAAGCGGCGCGCAGCCCGTATATCGATGTACTCCGGACAGCCTTCGATGTTGCCATCGACTACAAGAACGTGATACTCTACCGGAAGGCGGGCCAGGTGCAGCAAGACGCAGAACAAGTTTAGACACAGGACGTACAGGACTCTCCGGACCTTGATTTCCAGAATACAGGGGGATATCCGTGACAAGCCACTTCCTTTCCGGTGAAAAACTGTACCAGGATGTGGTGGCGTACTCCTCCTTCGGCGACCACCGGACGGCAACCGATGGTGAGGAGAAGACTACGGACTGGATGGCAGAGCGGCTGACGGCATGCGGTCTCGATGTCAGTTTCCAGACCTTCTCCCAGGAGACCTACTTCGTCGATAACACCAACCTGACTGTCGACGGTAAGGAGATGGGCTGCTTCCCACTGTGGCCGCCCACATGGACCGGCCAGACACCCGTTCGGGGTCGACTTGTAGCTACCGATACCGGCCATGATATTCCGGAGGGGAGTATTGTGCTCCTCAAACCGTCCTTCAGCTACGGTGCGCCAGCCTTTTCCAACGAGGGGGATAATTCTGCTATTCGTGCGGCTGCCGGGGCAGGGGCAATTGCAGCAGTTGTCATCGGCAATGGGCCATCGGACGGAATGCATGCCTACAATACCCCCGTAGAGACAGCGCGCCGGCCGATTCCGGTGGTACTTACTCCAAAGCGAAATGAGGCTGTCCTGGTCAAGGCCGCAGAAAGACATGCCGAGGTATCCCTGCTCCTGGACGGGACTGATATTCCGAACGCACAGCCGAGAAACATAATCGCAAAGCTTAACCGCGGCGATGACATTATCGTTATATCCACGCCCAAGAGTGGTTGGTTCACCTGCGCCGGCGAGCGCGGCCCCGGTGTTGCGCTGTCCCTGGCCCTGGCACGGTGGGCGAGTGAACGCAACTCCAATGTGAGCTACCTGTTCGACGCCAACACCGGCCATGAGACCGGCGGCACCGGTATAATGCGATTCATCGAGGAACTGGCCCCATCACCTGACAGGACGCTGGCCTGGATACACCTTGGCGCCAATATTGCCACCTGGGACTGGGAGGAAACTACCGGTGACCTTGTGAAACGGGCACGACCGGAGGACTATCGAGTGGTCTGCAGTAGCGAAGAGCTCCTGCCCCTGCTCAATACCGCCCTGGCGGAACTACCCGGACTGGAACCGCGTGCAGGCCGGGGGATAGGTGAAATGAGGGAAGTTATCCGCATGGGGTACCGGGGATTCGGGGTCAATGGCGGGCCGTACCGGTACTTCCACACGCCGGAAGACGTACCGGAAGTCGGGACCGCCCCCGAACTCCTCGAACCGATGGCTGCGGCACTGGTCAGGGCACTGGAATTGCTGGAATCTGAGGTGAAATCACAGACGTGACCCCGGAGGGAGTCAAAATAATGCCAGATACCTGCTCCCGACCTGGCAGCATAGAAGAGCTACCCTGCAACCCTTCCCATCACCGTACTATTATCTCACTCCGCTCCGGTCCCACCGAGATATAGCGCACCGGTTTCTCCAGGTGCTCCTCGATATACTCTACGTAGCGCTGTGCGTTCGCCGGAAGACCGTCATAGGTACGAATGCCGGTTATATCTTCATCCCATCCCGGCAGTTCCTCATACACGGGCTTCGCCTCGTAAAGCAGCGGTGTCAGGGGAAATTCCGTCTCGATATTACCCCTGATTTCGTAGCCCACGCAGACCTTGAGCACCGGCTCAGACGAAAGGATGTCCAGCTTGGTCAGGGCGATTTCATCAACCTGCTGGACCTGCACTCCGAACTCCGAGGCTACCAGGTCGAGGTGCCCGGTCCGTCGCGGTCTACCGGTGGCGGCGCCGTACTCGCCCCCACCTTTCTCCCGCAAACGAAGACCGACTTCATCATCCAACTCGGTGACGAACGGGCCTTCACCGACACAGGTCGAAAAGGCCTTGACGACACCGATGACATTGTCTATCGGGCGACTGAACAGCCCCGCCCCGATGGGTGCAAACGCTGTCAGGGGTGAGGACGAGGTAGTCATCGGGTAGATGCCGTAGTGGATATCCCTGAGTGCTCCCAGTTGTCCTTCCAGCAGGATGTTCTTGCCTTCGACGACGGCCCCTTCAAGAAGTACAGTCGTGTTACATATAAAGTCTTTGGCCTTACCTCCGTATTCCTTGAGCCATGACAGGGTGGCTGCCAGAGTATGAGGTTCGCCGCCGTATACTGAAGTCAGCACGGCGTTCTTCCACTCCAACAGGTCGGAGACCCTGTCCGCCATGTATTCCGGATAGAGCAACTCACCTACCTGTATCCCCTTCTTGAGGTACTTGTCCCCGTAGGCCGGTGCAATACCGCGTACGGTGGAGCCGTACTTCTTACCGGCCAGTCTCTCTTCTTCCAGCCGGTCCTGGTCGCGGTGGAACGGGAAACAGATGATGGCACGGTCGCTCACCTTCAGATTCCCGGTGTTTATGGTTATCCCACAGGCACGAATGTACTCAATCTCCTTGGCAAGGTGCTCCAGGTCTATCACCATCCCCGGCCCGAGCACGTTCACCACCCCCGGCCGGAATATACCCGAAGGAAGCAGGTTCAGGGCAAACTTGCCGTAGTCGTTGATAATCGTGTGTCCGGCGTTGTTGCCTCCCTGGAAGCGCACGACCACATCGTGTTCCGCGGACAGCAGGTCGACCATCCTTCCCTTACCTTCATCCCCCCAGTTCACCCCCACAATCGCCGTTATCTTCATCGGTCTCCCTCCTCACGGACCTCTCGCTGCGGGACAGCCACCGCGTCAGCCCTGATTTCTTACCGTGGTACCGCCCTGCCCCGCACACTATAGATGCTCGCCCCCGGGACGTCAAGAGGCGTGTGTCTCCCTCTAGCAAGCCTATGAAAAACCCTTTCGACCACTCCCCGTGCGGCCCAGATGTGGCGCCCCTCAGACGGGGCGGTGCCTTCCCCTTCCTGTCCAGGAAGGAGCCTTCTGCGGAAGGGGGGAAAGATTATATCTGGGGGACACCCCCGGGCCCCTGCCAGAGGGGGTTTCGGCCCCTCTCAGAAGAGGAGTTTCAGCCCCTCTGAGGGGCGCCCCCTCTTATTTAATTCTTCTCCTTGTGGAAGTGTACAATTAGTGGTCGAGCTGGTGATTGAGTATTTGAGATAGAATGGATTAGCGGGGATTACAGATGGTACACAGCAACGGCTGGGTCCGACTCTGTGGTCGCCTCTTCTGAGAGGCGCCCCCTCCTTGATACCCCCCTTGCCAAATCGCTGCATTCTACCTCGTCGACACCATTCACGTGGATGCCGCAATCTCATATTCCATTTGCAGAGTCTCGATAAGCTCTCTAACGGAGATGATTTTGTCTACCCTGTGGGCATTAGCCCCGGCAAAGGCAAATCCTCTTTCAATGTCCCCCTTCTTGGCATTGGTCAGGGCGACACCGATGCAGTACGGCGCACTCCTTGCATCACAGGTCTTCAGACACTTCCAGGGGCACTTGAATGGTATCCTCGCCCCCGATGATATCTGCTCGAGGAACCCATTCCGTATGGCTCTCCCCGGTAGTCCAACCGGGCTGTCGATTATGACAAGGTCCTCTTTCTTGCACCTCACATATGCTTCCTTGAATTCTGGGGAAGCATCGCATTCGTGAGTTGCCACGAACCTGGTTGCCATCTGCACCGCCTGAGCCCCTGATTGAAGGAACCTGTGAATATCGGCACCTGTATACACCCCTCCGGCAGCGATTACCGGAATGCTCTTACCAAAGTATTGCCCATAGTGCTTTGTCACCGCGATTACTTCCGGCAGTATCTTCTCCAGGGCATAGTCAGGATTAGTGATCTGCTCTTTCTTGAATCCAAGGTGTCCACCGGCTAATGGGCCCTCAACCACCACCGCATCAGGTACATGATTGTAGTGCCTCTCCCAGTATTGAAATATGACTCTGGCCGCCCTGGCAGAGGATACTATTGGAACAATCCTGGCTGTGACCTTTCTGGACCCATCCGAAGACAATACCGTAGGAATCCTCAGCGGAAGTCCGGCGCCAAGAAAGACCAGGTCTGCGCCTTCATCCACCGCGGTCTGCAGAAGGTCATAAGAATCTGAACTGGCTACCAGTATGTTCACGCCAATAATGCCCGTCGTCAGTTCCCTTGCCCTTCTTATTTCTCTTTGCAAGGCTCTCTTATTGGCTTCCTTGAAATTCTTGTCGAAATCAGTCTCAAGCATGCCGATTCCCGTGGCGGCAATAACTCCGATGCCTCCCTCGTTGGCAACGGTTGAGGATAGACTCGATAAGGAAATACCAACCCCCAGTCCCCCTTGCACAATCGGGATACTTGCTTCCAGATCGCCTATCCGCAGTCTTGGTGCCTTATTGAGGCTCATACACTACACTCATTTAGCCAGGATGCCGTCTTTTGCCCGAGCCGCGCTGGCTTCTCCGAAACACTGCCCCCCGTTGGGTGAATCCTGTAGCTCCCCTCTGGTCTACTCCTCTTGTTCCAGTGCCGTGTAGACACGCGCAGTCAGCATTCCAATGTTCATGGCCCGTACCCGCCTGCGCTGCCGTTCAAGCCTAATCATAAGCTTTTATTCATCTTTTCTCAAGTCATGACGAAGAACACGACACGGCAGACCGTCGACGGTACATCGATGGTCTGCCGCACATTGCGCCTGGCCTTCTTCGGATGGAACAGTCCTGGCCGGACTCACTTCGAGCTATCGCCGCTTGACTGTTTCTCCCCCAGTCCCAGGACGTTTATCAGCCGGGACTGGTCGGACATAACGAGTTTGGTGTTATTCTCAAGAGCTGCCTGGGTAACCTGGAGCTGCTTCAGCAACTGGGCATTACCGACAAAGAACTTATCGGCCGCATTGGATACTTCTTCAACCGCCTTAGCTTCACCTTCAGCCCTCAGAATCGCAGCCTGCCTGTCACCCTCGGCCTCCAGTATCTCGCGCTGCCGGTTACCCTCGGCCTTCAGTATCGCGTTCTGCTTATCACCCTCGGCCTCCAGGATTTGCTTCTCCCGGTAAGCTTCCGCTTCAAGGATAATTCCCCGTTTCTCGCGCTCCGCCTTCATCTGCTTGCTCATGGCATCGGCAATGTCCCTGGGTGGCTCAATCTCCTTGACCTCTACCCTGGTTACCTTTACACCCCATTTATCGGTAGCCTCATCCAGGGTCTCCCGCAGGGCAGCATTGATGCGTTCCCGTGACGTCAGCGTTTCATCCAGGCTCATCTCACCGATGACGTTCCTGATGTTGGTCTGCGCCAGCTTGCTCACGGCCATGCCGAAGTTGGCTACTTCATAGGTCCGTGCCTTGGCATCCGCTACGTAATAGTAGACAACCGCATCCACGGTAACGGCAACGTTATCCATAGTAATTACCGGCTGCGGTTCAATATCAAGCACCGTTTCTCTCATATCAACCTTTACCGCAAGGTTGTCAATGAATGGGACAAGGAACTTCAGCCCGGGGTCGAGCGTTTCCTTGTACCTGCCCAGCCGCTCGACGATGCCTCGCTCAAACTGCCGAATCACCTTCAAGGAACGGAACAGGATAATTACGGCCACCACCAGGATTACAATAAGCGCAATAATTCCACCTGACATCTTCAGTCACCTCCTTCTGTTTTCTTTACTGTCAGAGTCGTCCCACGAATTTCGATAACGGTTACCTCCTGCCCTTTCTCCATCTCTTCATCGGCCGATGCCCGCCACCGAACCCCGCGAACTTGAATCCGGCCGGGGGCATACTTCGTAATCTCTTTCACCACGACACCCCGTGTTCCGATGATGGTATCGATGTTCGTCTTTGCCTTCCTGGTCTGCGTCCAGCGGCGGAGGTATCTCCGTCCGGCGGCGATGTAGGCGAAGCAGAGCACGCTGGTGACAATAACGGCCACCGGCCAGGAATCGAACGGTGAGGCGACAAGCCCCCCTGCGATAAAGACCGAACCGATGATGACCAGCTCGAACCCGCTGAAACCACCGCCGAGGAACTCGACCAGGACCATCGCGAGTCCTACACCCACGAATATCAGCCACAACCACTGGTCTGCAAACTCCATTTTACCTCCCTTTTCCCCAGAATCCTGACAGGTCCTCCAAATAGTAGCTTACTGGAACTTGAGTTTATTACTCAGTAAGGAGTTTGTCAACAGTCGTTTGAGATGATTACCCCACCAGTATTGCCCGTGCCGTGACCCGTATGGTATACTGTGTAGGAATTCGGCAAGGGGGTAGAGTTTGGCGGAGACCGTCACAATAAAAGAACTACTTGAGGCTGGGGCCCATTTCGGGCATCCGACCAGTCGCTGGCATCCTCGCATGAAGCAGTACATCTTTACCAAGCGTGATGGCATTCACATCATTGACCTGGAGCGAACCGCCAGTATGCTTGAGAAGGCCTGTGAGTTTATCAAGCAGGTAGCCGTCGAGGGCGGTGACGTCATGTTTGTGGGCACCAAGAAGCAGGCCCACGATGCCATCGAAGAAGAAGCCCAGCGATGCGGGATGTTCTTCGTCAACCTGCGCTGGATAGGGGGTACCCTGACCAACTTCGCCACCATCCAGTCACGCATTGACTATCTGGTGCGCCTGGAAGACCAGCAGGCCCGGGGAGGCTTCGTTGGACTCCCCAAGAAAGAGATTCTCAAGATTGGAGAAAAAATAGCCCGTCTCAATCGGCAGATGGGGGGCTTCAAGGAGATGACCCGCCTGCCCGCCGCGCTGTTCATCATTGACACCACGAAGGAAGGCATCGCCATCGCCGAAGCCAAACGGGTCGGAGTACCGATAGTAGCCGTGATAGACAGCAATTCCAACCCTGTCGATATTGACTACCCCATTCCCGCCAACGATGACGCTATCAGAGCCATCAGGCTGGTATGCAGCAAGATTGCCAACTCCATACTGGAAGGCAAGGCCGCGGTAGCGATGGAAGCCATCGAGGAAGGAGAAGGGGTAGACCTGGAAGAACCAGAGCAAGTTCCGGATGGTGAACCGCTGGTGTATACCCCCGATGATGAATAACAACATGAGCGTTTCTACGGAGAAAATCAAGGAACTCAGAGACCAGACAGGTGCCGGCATAATGGACTGCCGGAATGCGCTCCTCA
This sequence comes from Dehalococcoidales bacterium, assembly GCA_035529395.1. Taxonomy (NCBI): domain Bacteria; kingdom Bacillati; phylum Chloroflexota; class Dehalococcoidia; order Dehalococcoidales; species Dehalococcoidales bacterium. The sequence continues at coordinate 39,715 of DATKWT010000045.1, forward strand.
AAACAGAAGGAGACATGGAAAAGGCAAGCGAGATTCTGAAAGAGCAGAGTCTGGTCCGGGTAGACAAGAAGAGCCAGCGTGAGACCTCGCAGGGACTGGTTGAGACCTACGTACATACCGGCGGACGCATCGGAGCGATGGTTGAGCTGAACTGCGAGACTGACTTCGTCGCCCGCACCCCGGAGTTCCAGGAATTAGCGCACAACCTGGCAATGCAGGTTGCCGCCCAGGAACCCCTGTGCATCACTGAGGAACAGATGCCTGAAGATGCCGATACGGAGCCGGAGATAGCCTGCCTGCTGCTCCAGGCCTTCATCAAGGACCCTGAGAAGACCATCCAGGACCTTATCACCGAGACCGCGGCCAGGGTTGGTGAGAACGTCAGAGTAAGCAAATTTGCCAGATTTGAACTGGGGCAGGGAGAGTGCCGCGTGGCCGAACTGAGTGCAGACGTTGCTACCGGTGCGGACTCCTGACCATAACAAAATAGGTTGTGAATAAGGCAAATGGCTGCTCCCAAGCAAATCGTTACTCCTAAGTATCGGCGCATCGTCCTCAAGCTCAGTGGTGAGGCCTTCAGCGGCGGAGCCGATTTTGGTATCGATCCCACGGTCTCCACCTGGGTAGCCAGGCAGATCAAGCGGGTCAGCGAGATGGGGGTGGAAGTCGCCGTCGTCGTGGGTGGTGGCAATATCTGGCGGGGCGCTCAGGCGGAGCAGCACGGGATGGACCGGGCCACCGCAGACTATGCCGGAATGCTGGCCACAGTAATCAACGCCCTCTCCCTTCAGGATGCCCTGGAAAGGGAAGGTGTGACCACCAGGACCCAGTCTGCACTGAATATCCAGCAGGTAGCCGAACCCTACATCAGGCGAAGGGCTATCCGTCACCTGGAAAAAGGCAGGGTGGTTATCTTTGCAGCGGGAACGGGAAACCCATTCATGACCACGGATACCGCCGCCGCCCTGCGGGCGATAGAGATTGGTGCAGGGGCACTGTTGATGACCAAGAACAATGTTGATGGCATCTACAGTGCCGACCCCCGCAAAGACCCCAAAGCCAGGAAGTTCGATTCCATTACCTACCTCGATGCCATCAATATGCGGCTTGAGGTAATGGATGCTACCGCACTATCCCTCTGCCTGGAAAATAAACTGCCGATAATCGTCTTTAATTTCCTGGCAGACCGGAGTATAGAACGTGCCGTGATGGGCGAGCCAATCGGCACACTGGTGTCCAGCAGGAAGAGCGATGAGTGAGGATACTCTGCTAAACATCGAACAGAAGATGCGGAAATCGCTGGAGGCCCTGCAGAAGGAGCTGGCCGGTATCCGCACCGGGCGCGCTTCACCGGCATTGATAGAAAACGTCAGGGTGGAGTATGCCGGTGCCATCATGCCACTTAACCAGGTCGCCAGCATCTCCACACAAGGGGCAAACCTGTTAATAATCCAGCCCTGGGACAGGGCAAGCGTCAGCAGCATCGAGAAGGCTATCCTGGCATCTGACCTGGGTCTGAACCCGGCCAGTGATGGCCGCGTCATACGAGTGAATATCCCCCCGCTGACTGAAGAACGTCGACAGGAACTCATCAAGGTCGTTCGGCGCAGGATTGAGCAAGGGAGGGTGGAAATCCGTAATCTGAGGCGGGAAGCTTTGGACGAACTCAGGACACAGGAGAAGAACAAAGAGCTCTCGCAGGATGAGGATAAGCGTCTACAGGCACAGCTACAGAAGATCACCGATGGTTTCATTGCCGAGAGCGAGCGCATCGGTCATGACAAAGAAGCGGAAATCCTGGAGGTCTAGTCCGGTTCTCAGAAATACACAGGGGATGGCAGGATGACGGTTGCGAAATCGACCCCCAAACAACTGGAACGTCTGCCCAACCATGTAGCCATCGTACCCGATGGCAACGGCCGATGGGCAGAAAAACGTGGCTGGCCCAGGCTTGAGGGCCACCAGGCCGGGGCGGAAAACATGCACCGCATGGTGCAGTACCTCAATAAGTACCCGATAAGCTACCTTACCCTCTATGGGTTCTCCACCGAGAACTGGAACCGTCCCGAATCTGAGATTAAGGGCCTGTTCCAGATTCTAACAGCATTTATAGACCGGTATCTTGATGAAATCCACGAGAAGGGTATCAGGCTGCGCCATATTGGCCGACTTCATCAGTTGCCGCAGAGCCTGCGGGAGTCGATAACCAGGGCAATTGCGGCCACCAGGGACAACACCAGCATGACGCTCTGCGTTGCCTTCAACTACGGGGGGCGCGCCGAGATCGTCGACGCCCTGCAGCGGCTAATTGCCGATGGTGTCAGACCTGAAGACATTACCGAGGAGTCACTCAGCAAGTATCTCTATGCCGGCGATATACCTGATGTCGACCTCTTGATTCGTACCGGTGACGAAACCAGGCTGAGTAATTTCCTGCTGTGGCAGACAGCCTACAGCGAGTACCACTTCACCAGGGTCCTCTGGCCGGACTTCAGCAAGCGTGACCTGGACAGAGCCCTCCTGTCATACAGCCGAAGGAAAAGGCGGTTTGGCGGGCTGGGGTAGTAGCCGGCATGCTTAAAAAAAGGATCATCACCACTCTGGTCATCATCCCCCTGCCTGTTGCGGCTATCTGGTTTGGAGAACCCTGGTTTACGGCCCTGATGGCTGTGGTGGCAGTGCTTGGCGTCATGGAGTTCTATCGGTTGGCCGTCGCCTCCAGGGCATCGCCACTTGTCCACATTGGGGTGGTACTGACTCTTCTCTTTATCATCAGTCGGAACCCGGACCTGTTATCGTTTCTGGCACCTCACTTCGACCCCGGCCTGTTGATACCACTTCTATTGATGCTGGCAATCGCGCTCCCCATGCTCTGGCTTCTGATACGACCGCGCACCGGCGCAGCCTTTGTCAACTGGGCGTGGACGCTCGGCGGAATCCTCTATGTGGGCTGGCTCCTCAGCCACCTGGTGTCACTGAGGGGCATGACCGACGGTATGAACTGGGTATTCCTTGTTATTCTGGCCAATGCTGCCTCCGATACCACTGCCTTCTTCATCGGCAGGTCTTTCGGACGCCACCGCCTGGCACCGCGAATCAGCCCCAACAAGACCTGGGAAGGCGCCCTGGCCGGAGTGGTCGGCGCAATGGTGTTCAGTTTGCTATTTACTGCGCCACGACTGTTTGCCGCAACCAACCCACTCTATGTCGAGGGCTTTATCTGTTGGCAGGCGCTGAGCCTCGGCCTCCTCGTCAGCGTGTTCGGACAGCTTGGTGACCTTGCAGAATCGCTGCTCAAGCGCCATGCCGGAGTCAAAGACTCCGGCAGCCTGCTGCCGGGACACGGGGGCGTCCTGGACCGGATGGACAGCATTATCTTCGCAGGTATCGTGGTATACTACTATGTAGTATGGGTAATACAGTAAAACGGCTGGCCATCCTCGGTTCTACCGGTTCAATCGGTAGACAGACGCTTCAGGTCGTGCGTAACCTCCCATCCCGGTTCCGCGTCGTGGCATTGACGGCAGGACAGAACATTGACCTGCTGTCCAGGCAGATGGAGGAGTTCCGGCCGAGCTTCGTTCATTGCCAGGCAGAAGACATTCCCCGTACCGGTTTCGAGCATCTCCTTCCGGAGGAGATGGCCCGTCACACCGAGGTAGATATAGTTGTCGTTGCCACCTCGGGGAAGGCAGGGTTGACCGCAGTGTTATCGGCGGTCAGGGCCGGTAAGGATGTCGCCCTGGCCAACAAGGAATCGCTGGTCATGGCCGGCGATATCATCACACGGGAGGCGGAGGCAAACGGTGCCCGCATCTTTCCGGTGGACAGCGAACACAGCGCCATCTGGCAGTGCCTTCGGGGTGAAGAAAAGTCCGTGGCCCGCATATATCTAACTGCTTCAGGGGGGCCTTTCCGTGGCTATTCACCGGAAGAGCTGGAGCGAGTAACCGCCGCCCAGGCCCTGAAACACCCCTCCTGGCAGATGGGAAAGAAAGTCACAATCGACTCCGCTACCCTGATGAACAAGGGGCTGGAGATAATCGAAGCCCACTGGCTGTTCGATGTTCCCTATGACGGAATCCGGGTTATTGTTCATCCGCAGAGCATCATTCATTCCATGGTTGAATTCGCCGACGGCTCGATCAAGGCCCAGATGAGCTATCCCGATATGCGACTGCCGATTCAGTATGCCCTCACTTACCCCGAGCGCCTGCCCAATGCAGAGCTTCCCCGGATAGACTGGTCTGTGGTCCGGGAGCTGACCTTCGAGCAGCCGGACCCTGACCGGTTTCCCTGCCTGAGGCTGGCAATCGAGGCCGGAAAAACGGGAGGGACCCAGCCCGCCGTCCTCTGTGCCGCCGACGAGGTGGCCGCTGACCTCTTTCTATCCGGAGACATCGGCTTTACGGACATCGCCCGTCTGGTGGGGCAGGTGCTGGCGGAGCACGAGACCATCACCGGGCCGGGCCTGGAAGACATCATCAGCGCTGACGGCTGGGCGAGGCAGAGGACGCATGTACTGGCCGGGGAGGGCAACCCATGCTGACGGTACTTTCCTTTCTCGGCGTTATCATAGTGATAGTCTTTGCCCACGAGCTCGGGCATTTTGTAACCGCCAAGCTGTCCCACGTGAAGGTGGAGGAGGCAGGCCTTTTCTACCCGCCACGGTTGTTCGCCTTCAAGCGCGGTGAGACAGTATACTCGATAAACGCCCTTCCCCTGGGCGGATTCGTCAAGATGTCCGGCGAGGAAGACCCCGATGCACCTGGCAGCCTGGCAAACAAGAGTATCCCTACCCGGCTGCTCGTCCTCGGTGCCGGCTCGATTATGAACTTCCTGCTGCCTGTCCTGCTCCTCTCGATTGCCTTTATGGTCCCCCATGATACCGTTATCGGCGACGTCGAGGTAATGGACGTAGCACCGGACTCTCCGGCGGCCCTTGCCGGGATTGAGCCCGGGGACATCATCCTGAGCATTAACGGCAAAGTCGTGAACAATTCCGGTGACCTCCAGCGCTACCTGTACCGCTACCTGGGCAGCACCATCCCGGTCTCCATCCGGCACACCGACCTGTCCACAGAGGAGGTGCGCTTGACTCCCCGCTGGGAACCCCCGGAGGGGCAAGACCCCATTGGCGTGACCACAGTCCAGTGGGTAGCAATTAAAGCGATAGCACCAGACTCCCCGGCCGCCGGGGCAGGCATCAGACCGGGAGACGTTATCCTGAGCATAGACGGAGAAGAAGTGCATAGCGTCGACGACCTGGGGGACTATCTTGACCGGCGCCTGGATACCGAGGTAGCTGTCCTCATCCGGCGTACTGACCTGACCACGGAAGAGGTCCGCCTTACACCCCGGTCGGACCCACCCGCAGAGGAGGGGGCTATGGGTGTTGCCGTATACACCTCTTCCGGGCCGGTCACGCGGCAACAGCTTTCGTTCTGGCAGGCTATACCGAAGGGTTTCGGCCAGAGTATAGAAATCTTCGTCCTGTTCAAGAACGGCGTTGTCGGTATTATCAGTGGTGCTTTACCATTCGACCTGAGAGGGCCGGTGGGTATCGCGCAGATGACCGGAGAGGTAGCCAGGGCGGGAATAGGTCCCCTGCTGGAGTTTGCCTCCCTTATCAGTATCAACCTGGGAATCATCAACCTCTTCCCGCTTCCGGCGCTGGACGGTGGCCGGCTCATCTTTGTCTTCCTGGAGTTTGTCCGCCGGGGCAAGCGCATCTCCCCGAAGAAGGAATGGCAGATACACACCATCGGCTTCTTCCTGCTGATAGCGGTCTTCCTGGCGGTTACCGTCCAGGACATATTCAGAATCGCTGGCGGCGGGTAGAATCCCGTAGCAGGCTGCTGAAAAAGGGGAGTACAGAGGGGCTTCGCCCCTTCTGAGGGGGCTCCCACCTTCTGAGGGGGGCTCCCACCGGACACGGTATTCCCCACTGAATATGGAGGGCATACGGATGGTTTCTACCCGGTTCTCTCTCGAAGGTAAAGTCGCACTGGTAACCGGCGGCAGTCGTGGTATCGGTCAGGCCACCGCGCTGGCATTCGCCGAAGCCGGTGCCGATGTAGCGGTGACCAGCCGGAAACTGCCTGACCTGGAGCTGGTAGCCGAAGAGATACGGGGCCTGGGCAGGAAGTCGATAGCCGTGGCAACGCATGTAGGCCGCATGGACCAGATACAGAACCTGGTCGATACAGTCGTCGCCGAATTCGGCAGGATTGACGTCCTGGTAAACAACGCCGGTACCAGTGTCGTCTGGATGCCGGCGCTTGAGCTGGAGGAAAGGGCCTGGGACTCGATAATGAACCTCAACCTGAAGGGTCTC
>DATKWT010000046.1 GCA_035529395.1 Dehalococcoidales bacterium
CGGGACAGTGAAACCCGGGTAGTCTATCACCACCGGGACCCTGTGGCGGGCGGGTTTGTCCACCAGGGAGCAGAGCCGCAACGAAGCCGGCTTCTTCTTTCTCAGGTAGTCCAGGAAGTAGGTTGTCGTCAGGCCGGTATCCACAATATCTTCAATGACCAGCACATCACGTCCACGGACAGGCGAGCGAAGTCCCTGTACGACGCGGATGTCTCCGGTGGTCTCTGTTCCCCGACCGTAGCTGGATAACCGGACGAAGTCTATCTCCAGCGGGAAGTCAAGTCGCCGTACCAGGTCAGCCATGAATACAAACGACCCCTTGAGGATACCGAGCAGCAGAGGGTTCTTTCCCGCGTAGTCGCGACGGACCTCCACTGCCAGCCGGTCTACGGTGGCGGCTATCTCCTCTCTTGACAGGAGCACCTCGGTTCTCGGTTCAACAACCATGTCTATTCGGGCACCTCCCGTCGAGCGATATTGCACATCAGGCCGGCAGGGCACCCTTCGCATTTCTCACATTCCAGTTGCAGCGTGGTGTGGGTGATATTGAAACGCTGCGCCAGGTCCTGGTTCACCGCCCGGGCAATCTCACCACTCTTTGCCACCGTCTGGTCCTCAATCAGCAGGTGAGCGCTCAGGGCGTGTATTCCGGAGGTTATCGTCCAGACGTGCATATCGTGCACATCTTCCACCCCGGGGATACCCATAATCATCCGGACCACCTCGTCTATCTGGATGTGTTTCGGTGCCGCCTCCAGAAGGATGTCGGCTGATTCCCGGACGAGTCGCACCGCACCCCAGAGTATGATACAGCCAATCAGGACGGCAATGATGGGGTCGACCATGTCCCATCCGGTCACTGCGATAACCACACCACCAATGATTACGCCGAGTGACGATATCGTGTCCCCGAGAACATGCCAGAAAGCTGCTTTCATGTTGAGGTTGTCGTTCCGGACAGCCCCCAGGAGCCACATTGCACACAGGTTGGCGACAAGGCCGACGGCGGCTACCACCAGCATCAGTGTCGTGCGCACTTCGGGCGGGTCCAGAAAACGCTGATAGGCCTCATAGAAGATGTACGCCGCCACCAGCCCCAGAATGACGCCGTTGGTCAGCGCCGCCATGATTTCGACACGGTGATAGCCGAAGGTCCTGGTAGCCGTAGCCGGTCTTCTGGCGATCCGAAGGGCCAGGAGACTTATGCCCAACGCCAGGGCGTCTACCAGCATATGCCCGGCATCGCCAAGCAGCGCCAGGCTGTTGCTCAGCAGGCCACCGACGAATTCGGCGACCATGATGGCGGCAACAATGACCAGAGCGATAGAAAGCCGCCTGATACCGTTGTTGGTCAGGTGGCTGTGTTCTCGGTGGTGGTCATCCATATTTCACTTTCCACCCTGCTTCGGCACGCTGACGCCCGTGCTTACGCCTCGCAAGTACATGATAGCACTTCCAGACGAGAGGGAAAAACGTGTCGTAGTGATGGTCGTGGTCATCGCCGTATTCATCTCACCTCCGGCACTACTCGTGGGGGTCCGGCGGGAAACTATTGTCTTTCTGGAGCAGGGGAAGTATAATCCATCACTTAGACTTGCTCATAATGTAGCCAGGACACTGGGAGCGACCATCGAGGAGATATTCACTTTCGAGGAATAGGGAGTAGTCGATATGGCGAAATCACTGGTACTGAAGAACGCGACCTTAATCGACGGCACCGGGTGCGAACCGCTGGAGGGCACCACGGTTGTTGTCGGTAACCGCATCAGTAGTGTAGGCACCGAAGTAGACTATCCTGCTGATGCCAGCGTGGTCGACCTGAAAGGCTTCACACTCATGCCCGGCTTCATCGATTGCCACGTTCACCTGGGTGCCTTCGTTGTCGATGACCCGGACTGGCAGTTCAATGCTATATCATTCGTGCCCTGGTTTACCTCATTCCTGTGGGACTACTTCCGCAGCTTTGCCAGGAGACGGAGACTGGCTATCGAGAATGGCCTGACCTCTTTCCGGAGCGCGGGGGATATCCACCCTCATATCGTACAGCTACGGGACAGGATTGCTTCCGGCAAGCTCAGCGGACCACGGATATTCGCTCCCGGTCCAATCTTTACCGCTCCCGGTGGTCATCCTGCAGGAACGATATACCGGCGCAACCGTTACATCGTGGAGCACGCAACCAGACAAGTCGATGACACCAGTGCCGCCCGAGACGAGGTCAGGAAGCTGGCCGAGGAAGGAGTAGACTGTATCAAGGCAATCTACTGCGACCAGAACCTGATGGACCTGGATAACAGGTTGCCAAAGCTCGGGCTCGACGTGCTGGCGGCAATGACCGACGAAGCACACCTGCACAACCTCCGCATCATGGTGCACACCGGAAACCCGGACGACACCCGGGATGCAGTTGACGCTGGTGTTGACAGTATCGAGCACGGGCTACTTCCCGGTACGGATTCCACCGAATTCCCGGATGACGTGGTCAAGATGTTGGTGGACAGGGGAACGTACTATGTTCCCACGCTGGCAATAGCCTGGGCAAATCGAAAGAAGTTCCCGGAACTCTTTCATGCGGCCAAGCGGGCTGTGAAACATCTACACGAAGCCGGTGTTCACATAGCCGCGGGTACGGATTCCGGTACTCCGGGAGTAGTCATCGGCAAAGGCATACACATAGAGATGGCAGTCATGGTGGAGGCAGGCCTTAGTCCAATGGCAGCGATAATCACCGGGACAAGGAACGCTGCCGAAAACCTTGGCAGGGGGAGTGACCTCGGCACGGTAGAGGCGGGCAAACTGGCTGACATGGTTGTGGTTTCGGGAAATCCGCTGGAGGAGATATCCAGAACCACCGGAATAAGAATGGTAATCAAGGATGGCGAAATCCTGGTCAACAGACTTAAGACGTAGGACTGTCCCGGCGTGAGTTCGCGCTTCCCTCCGGCATGATAACCACGTGCGGGTCTCCGGTTACAGGGTGCGGCTCCACTCTTACGGGAGCGGCAAAGACCTTATAGAGCATACTCTCGGTAATGACCTCGGTGGGAGTCCCGTCAGCGACAATACGACCCTCTTTGAGCAGCACCAGCCGGTCGAAATAGAGGGAAGCCAGGTTCAGGTCGTGCATGGCGGCGATGACAGTGATGCCCTGCTCCCGGTTCAAACTCCGCACGCGCTCCAGAATCTCCACCTGGTGAGTGATATCCAGGTGCATCGTCGGCTCGTCCAGCAGCAGCAGCCCGGGTTGCTGGGCCAGGGTCATAGCCAGAATGACCTTCTGCCGCTCACCGCCACTCAGTTCGTCGAAACGGCGCTCCTTAAGCTCACTGATACCCGCCATCTCCAGCGCAGTATTCACCACCTCCCTGTCGACATCGGTCTCGCCGGCGAGTGTACGGATAAACGGGGTCCGTCCCAGCATTACCATCTCGCCAACGTTAAAAGCGAAGGGCATGTGGAACTGCTGTGGCATCACGGCAACGCTGCGGGCAACGGACTTGCGACTCATTAGTCGCAAGTCGGCGCCGTCCAGCCGGACTTCACCCTGCCCCGGCTTCAGAATACCGCTGGCCAGTTTGAGCAGGGTGGTCTTACCGGAGCCGTTGGGACCGAGCAGCCCCACCATCTCACCGGCACCGACGGAGAGGTCGATATCATGCAGTACCTGTCCGTCGGAGTATGAGAAAGACACCTGCCTGAGCCGTAAATCGAGCATCAGAAAGCGTACTCCTTCCGGTTGCGCCGCAGCAGGTAGAGGAAGAACGGGGCACCGATGACGGCCGTGATGATGCCTACCGGGATTTCGGTGGGCGCCAGTACCACCCTGGCCAGGAGGTCGGCCATAACCACGAAAACAGCACCGGCCAGTGCCGAAGCCGGCAGCAGGAGCCGGTGGTCCGGTCCCAGGATGAGACGTACCGCGTGGGGCATGACCAGTCCGACAAACCCTATCAGACCACCGATGGACACCGCGGCTGCCGTCAGCAGAGAACCCACTGCCAGGATAAGAACCTTGTCCCGCTCCACCTCGATGCCCAGGTAGGCGGCACCCTCTTCACCCAGAGAGAAGGCATTGAGATGGTGGGCGAATGCCCGTGCAATAATGATGCCGCCGATGACCAGCGGGGCGATAACGGCAATCTGGCTCCAGCCGACCACCGATATGTGGCCCATGAGGAACGAGTACACGGAGCGGATGTTCAGGTCCAGCCGGTCACTTATCGCCATCATAAAAGATATTATGGCTGCCAGGAGAGCACTGACAACGAACCCGGCGAGAAGCATACTGACGATGGGCGTCTTACCGCCGACACGCGCCAGATTATACACAATGAAAACGGCGGCCAGGGCACCCGCAAAGGCTGCCAGCGGCACCAGGCCAAAGCCGAGGAAGGCCATGTTTATCGGCAGGACCATGGCAATTGTCGCTCCCAGGGCAGCCCCCGATGAGGTACCGATGATGTATGGGTCTGCCATGGGATTCCGAAGCAGGCCCTGGAAAAGCACCCCGGCTGTCGCCAGGGCCGCCCCCACCAGGGCACCACCCACGACTCGCGGCATCCGTATCTGGAAAAGTATTGTTTCCTCGGCCACCCGCCACGTGTCCGGAAAATCGAAGAAGGCCAGCTTATTGAGAAGCATCTTGCATATATCAGGCAGGGAGATAGTTACCGCCCCGAAGGCACTGGCCAGGAAGAACGCCAGGACCAGTCCGCCCGCCAGTAACAGCAGGACAGAGGCCAGCCGTCTGCGTCGCCTTGGTTTACTCGCCATATTTCCCGCTCCCCAAAAAGAAAGAGTCCCCTCATCGGCAGAACAAGGGGACTCCTGTACTTCAAAGTCTCCTTCCTCCATCTCCGCGGAGGTGTCAAAGAACTGGTGGCCGGTGTTCTGACTTCCGGGAGTTTATTACTCCCGGATACAGCAGGCGGAACTGTGCCGGATTCTCACCGGACTTGCGCTCCGTTTAAGCCCTCGCTCACGCTCGGGCACCCCCAGGGTTTCCTATTCAGTTTTACCAGCAGCCAACGCCGGGTTGTCTGCTACCAGCATATTGCACATAGCGGCGGTAGTCAAAGATTATACACGGCGGCACACGCTACTTCAACCTTGCGGCAACAATCTCCGCCAGGTCCAGCACCTTCACACGGTCATCAGCATCCATATCCTTGAGCCCGTCCTCAAACATCACCATGCAATACGGGCAGCAGACGCAGATTGTCTTCGGGTCTTTCTCCAGGGCTTCCTCGACGCGGACGATATTTATCCGCTTACCGGTGCTCTCCTCCATCCACATCCGACCACCACCGGCACCACAGCAGAAGGCACGGTTATGGTGACGCTCCATCTCGGTCGGCGCCCGGCCGGTAGCCGCGGCCAGCGCCTGACGGGGGGCTTCGTAGATATCGTTATGGCGACCCAGGTAGCAGGAATCGTGGAAGACCACATTCCCCAGGTCTCCACCGGTACCATTCAGCTTCAGCCTTCCTTCGGTCAGCAGCCGGTTGATAAATTCGGTGTGATGAACGACGTCCAACTCCGCACCGTACTGGCGGTAGTCGTTCTTCAGAGTAGTGTAGCAGTGAGGGCACTCTGTGATTATCTTCTTGACCCCTCTCTCCTTGAACGTGGCCAGGTTTTGCTTCACCAGTTGGTCATAGACATACTCGTTACCGAGCCGTCGCAGACTATCGCCACAGCAGGCTTCGTCCCTGCCCAGTATGCCCCAGGATACTCCGGCAGCATCCAGGACCCTGGTAATCGCCAGGCTTACCTGCCGCTCACGGGAATCAAAGGCACCGGCACAGCCCACGTAGAAGAGATACTCGGTCTTACCTTCCTCGAAGGGTTGCGCCTCGATATTAGCCGCCCACTTGGCACGGTCGCTGGGAGCAATGCCCCAGGGGTTACTGCGTTGTTCCGTGTTCTCGAAGAGGTTAAGGAGCTCTTCGGGGAATTTAGCCTGCACCTGCACCAGCTCGCGCCGCATGTCAATAATCTTGGGCACGTGCTCGATGTACACCGGGCACACCTCCATGCAAGCCCCGCAGGTGGTGCAGGCCCAGATGGCGTCCTCGGATATTGTGCCTTCACCGCCGTCACCAATCAGGTCCAGGGAAGGCGACTGCTTCTTTAGCAGAGCTGGACCGTTGGTCATCAGGTTAGTATTGATGTCACGAATAATTAGGCGGGGATTGAGGGGCTTGTCCGTCAGGTTTGCAGGACAGTTCTCCTGGCAGTAACCGCAGACAACACAGGCATAGACATCGAGGAGCTGTTTCCGCGAAAAGCCGTCCACCCGGGACACCCCGAAGGTTGCCTGGTCCTTGAGGTCGATCCGCTCAACCATGTTCTTGGTTTTGGGCTGAAGTACGTCATTGATAATAGCAGCCACCACGTGCAGGTAACGCGTATAGCCGATGATGGCCATGACGAGCAATACAAATACCCAGTGACTCCAGAACCAGAAAGCGTGTGATGCTTCCAGGGAAGCCACACCGGCGTAGAGGTTACTCACCGCCGTACTTATCGGCGGTGTGGCCAGACCCAGCCCCGCGGGAGCGTGCCCGGCGGCAATCTGCGTGGCAATCTTGCCAACGTGAGTAATAGGATGGATAAGAACGGTCATAAGTATAAATATTGCTTCCCAGGTCAGCTGTCCCTTCAGCCGTGCCGGCTTACCGATATAGCGTCGGATAATAGCCCATATCACACCGATAACAATGAAGGGGGCGATGATATCGGTTACCCAGCACCAGATAACGTAGAAAGCGTTATTCTCCATCGCCGCCGAGATGCCGAAACCGGAGGCAATAACAATAAAGAGGAGGTAATAAAT
>DATKWT010000047.1 GCA_035529395.1 Dehalococcoidales bacterium
CTTGCCGCTCCAGCTCCCGCCGGAACACAAGGTAGGCCGGCTCATCGTAGAGGACAAACACTACCCGCTCCAGTCCGCTCCCTTCGGCCAGGTGCCGTCGCACCTCCCCTATCATTATACGGGCGCACTCGCCCAGCGGAAAGCCCCCCACACCGGTACCCAGAGCGGGGAAGGCAATACTTTCCAGGTCGAGCTCATCAGCCCGGAGCAAACTGCTCATCGTCGCCTGCCGGACCTTTTCCGCATCCGTGCTCAGGTCCTGGCCCATTACTGCGGCGTGGATGACGTACTTCGCCCTTAGTTCACCCGCCGTGGTAGCCACCGCCTCCCCGACAGGTATTGGCCCCCTGGCAAGTGCCTCCGCTTCCACCTCCGGACCACCAGCCCTCTTCAGGGCGCCGGCGACACCGCCACCCATCCAGAGCCGGTTGTTGGCCGCATTCACCAGGGCCCCCGCCTCAAACCGGGCAATATCTCCCTGCTCTATCTCAATCCTGCCCACGCCCCACCTTCCGGGCACAGTCTCCATACCAACGATACACGTATCCGTGTATCCTGTCAAGTCCGGGCGTCGTTTACACTCGTATTCCCGGTGTGCTATAATTGATTGAATTATGAATATGGAACTTATTGACTCAGGAGCATGAATTGAACAAGGTAAAGAAGAAAGAAATCATTGAGAAGTACGCTGTCCACAAAGGAGACAGCGGGTCGACCGAGGTGCAGGTAGCACTGCTTACCGACAGGATAAACCGGTTGACCGGGCATATGGTAGCCAACCGGCACGACTACGGTACGCAACGCGGTCTTATCAGGCTGGTAGTACAGAGAAGGAGGCTCCTCTCCTACCTGAGCCGGGAGGGTGTCGGCCGCTACCACAGATTGATTAAGAGTCTGGGATTACGTAAATAAAGTCCGCATAAGAATGCAGACAAAGTTTGCATAAGAATGCAGCTAATACCTGCGCAAGAACGCAGGTTGAGATAGCACTAGGAGGATGTATTGTTAGAAACCCGGAATTACGAGTGTGAGGTCGGAGGCAGGAACCTTGTCATCGAGACTGGCAAGCTGGCCAGGCAGGCAGACGAAGCGGTTACCGTTCAATGGGGCGATACCGTTGTCCTGGTTACACTGTGCGCCGCTGAAAAACCCAGAGAGGGCGTCGATTTTCTCCCCCTGACCGTTGACTATGAGGAAAGATTATATGCCGCCGGCAAGATACCCGGTGGTTTCATTCGTCGCGAGGGACGCCCCAGCCAGGAAGCAACCCTGACCAGCCGCATGACCGACCGGCCACTACGGCCGCTACTGCCCAAGGAGTGGCGCCGCGAAATTCAGCTGGTTATCACTGTTCTATCCGTAGACCACGTGAACGACCCCGACGTACTGGCCCTCATCGGCAGCTCGGCAGTACTTCATATGTCGGAAATCCCCTTCGCCGGTCCGGTAGGTGCGGTTCACGTCGGTTATATCAATGACGAACTGGTACTCAATCCCACACTTCCCCAGATGGAATTCAGCCGGCTTGACCTCATTGTAGCCAGCACCAGAGATACCGTTGTCATGATAGAAGCAGGCTGCCAGGAAGTCTCGGAAGAGCTTGTGTTACAGGCCATTGAGTTCGGGCACCAGGCAAACCAGGACATAATCAGGCTTCAGGAGAAGATGCGGGAAGACCTGGGCAAACCCAAAGAGGAACCCCCGTCCTCTGATGCAGCCGACACAGAGGTAGCCCGGGAAGTGCTGCCAATCATCGCGCCGAAGCTGGAGCAGGCTGTCTTTCAGCCGGATAAGCTCGAGCGTGACCGCATACTGGACGGGCTCAAGAAAGAGCTTAGCGACAAACTTGGAGAACAGTTCTCCGAGGGAGAGCTTGTATCCGTCCTGGAAGGTGAGGCCAAGAGAACCCTCAGGAGTGGCGTACTCGACCACGGAAAGCGAGTCAGCGGACGTGGACTTACCGAGGTGCGACCGATAGAATGCGAAATCGGAACTATCCCCCGTACCCATGGCTCGGGACTCTTCAGCCGTGGACTCACCCAGGTACTGACCCTGGCTACACTCGGTCCGGTCAAGAAGGAACAACAGCTTGACGGGCTCGGTATAGAGGAGTCGAAGCGTTTCATGCACCACTATAACTTCCCACCGTTCTCTGTCGGAGAGGCGAGACGTGTTGGTGGGCCGGGTCGACGTGAGATTGGACACGGCGCACTCGCAGAGCGGGCGCTGGTCCCGGTACTCCCCAGGGACGCGGACTTCCCCTATACCATTCGCCTCGTCTCCGAGGTCCTCAGTTCTAATGGCAGCACCTCGATGGCCAGCGTCTGTGCCAGCAGTCTGTCACTGATGGATGCCGGTATTCCCATCAGCAGGTCGGTTGCCGGTATTGCCATGGGTCTGGTCACGGATACCGAAGGCCACTTCACCGTCCTTACTGACCTCGAGGGCATGGAAGACTTCTACGGCGACATGGACTTCAAGGTGGCCGGCACCACCGAGGGAATCACGGCAGTGCAGATGGACACCAAGCTCAAAGGCCTCACAATGGAAATTGTTAAGGCGACACTGCACCAGGCCCTCGAAGCCCGCATGTCCATCCTGGATGTAATGGACCGGACCATCAGCACCAGCCGGTCTGAGGTCAGTAAATATGCACCACGCATGTACAGGATGACAATCAGTACTGAGAAGATTGGCGCCATTATCGGCCCTGGCGGTAAGACAATCCGGTCGATTCAGGAACAGACCAAGACCACAATCGATGTCGATAACGAAGGTACGGTACTGATAGGCTCCACCGATGAGTCCAACGCCCAGCAGGCGATAACCATGATCGAAGGCCTGACCAGGGAAATCGAGGTCGGCAGCATATACACCGGAAAAGTGACCCGCCTGCTCAGTTTCGGCGCTTTCGTGGAAATCCTGCCCGGCAAAGAGGGCATGGTCCATATCAGTGAGCTGGCCAACTACCGGGTTCCCACCATTGAGGACGAGGTCAAGGTCGGTGATGAGATTACGGTTAAGGTAATCAGGAACGAAGACGGCAAGATTGCCCTGTCCCGGAAGGCTGTCTTCGAGAAGGATGCACCCGATCAGGCTGGCGACCGCAGACCGCCACCCGGCAACTATCCGACGCGAAGGCCTAACGATTCCCGGCCTCCGCAGCGCCCCCGCTTTCCCCAGGACAGACGGTGACCATAGAATACAGGAGCTAAACCATGAGCGTCATCAGAGTCGTTGTCCAGGGAGCACTGGGCAGGATGGGCAAAGAAATAGTCAGTGCCCTGTGCCAGGAACCGGAAACCGGGGTGGTTGGTGCCACCGAGCAGAGCGTCACCACGGACCGACTTGAGCTACCTGACGGCTCCGGCAGCGTACCCTTCTCTACCGACCTGGACCATATCCTCACCGAGTGCAAACCGGATGTCCTGGTGGACTTCACCACCGCCAGTGCCACCATACCGGCTGTGCGTGCCGCTACCAGCAGGGGTGTTAACGTGGTAGTCGGCACCACCGGACTCAGTGCTGATGATGTCGACGAAATCGAGCGCCTGACCACAGCCGGCGGGGTTGGTGCCGTGGTAGCACCGAATTTCGCCCTGGGGGCAGTCGTTATGATGCACCTGGCCAACATCGCCGCCAGGTATCTCGATTACGCAGAGATAACCGAACTGCACCACGACCGGAAGGCAGACGCCCCGTCGGGGACGGCTCTGAACACCGCCCGGGACATGCTCAGGGCGCGTGGCAGGCCATTCCTCAAGTCCGCGGCAGCAGAGCAGTCCTTCCCCAGCCGCGGCGAAGCGGTTGAGGGTATTAACATACACAGTATCCGTCTGCCCGGTCTTCTGGCCCACCAGGAGGTCGTTTTCGGGGCAGCAGGCCAGACACTGACGGTACGCCATGACACCATCAGCCGGGAGTGCTTCATGCCCGGTGTCATCCTGGCAGTCAAAGATGTCGTCAGCCGTAAGGGGCTGGTACGCGGGCTGGACGCTCTACTCGGTCTGGAAAAAACGAAATGAAACAGTACAGAGTCGCCATTGTCGGGGCCACCGGCCTTGTCGGGCAGGAGTTCATCAGGATACTGGAACAACGTGACTTCCCCATGTCCTCGGTGAGGTTGCTTGCTTCGGACCGCTCCGCCGGCAGGAAGCTGTTTGTCAGGCATGAGGAGATTGAGGTAGAGGAGACCGTCCCCGAGTCCTTCGAGAACATCGATATCGCCCTGTTCTCGGCAGGCGGTGACACCAGCCGGTATTTCTCGCCGATGGCGGCGCGTGCCGGAGCGGTGGTTGTCGACAATAGCTCGGCCTTCAGAATGGACCCGGGTGTGCCGCTGGTGGTGCCCGAGGTCAACCCGGAAGACATCAAATGGCACCGGGGCATCATCGCCAACCCGAATTGCTCTACCATCCAGATGGTGGTTGCCCTGTACCCGCTGCACAAGGTCAACCCAATCAAGCGGGTTATTGTTGATACCTACCAGGCCGTATCGGGCACCGGTTCCGCCGCAGTGGAGGAACTGACCACGCAGACCAAACAGGTACTCGAAGGCCAGGAGGTTGTTTCCAGCGTCTATCCCCATCAGATAGCCTTTAATGTGCTGCCGGAGATAGACGTCTTCCTGGACAATGCCTACACTAAGGAAGAGTGGAAGATGGTGGAGGAGACCAGGAAGATAATGCACGCCAACGAAATCGCCATCTCGGCAACCTGTGTGCGTGTCCCGGTATTCACCGGACACAGCGAAGCGGTCAACATTGAGTTTTCCCGGCCCATGTCCCCGGATGAGGCACGGCAGATTCTTGCCCGGGCACCGGGGGTCAAGGTGCTGGATGATACCACGGTCAGCCTTTATCCCCACGCATGGCTGGCCGCCGGTACCGACGAAGTGTACGTCGGACGCATCCGGCAGGACGCGTCCCATCCCAGCGGTCTGGCAATGTGGGTAGTGTCCGATAACCTGCGCAAGGGGGCCGCCCTGAACGCCATACAGATTGCCGAAGAGATGACCAGGAGAGACTGGTTATCTTCCGGAGGTTAGTGAGATGAAGGACCCGGGACGACTACTTACGGCAATGGTGACACCCTTCGACGACAAGGGGGAAGTTGACTACCAGCAGGCCAGGAAGCTGGCGCTGGCCCTGCTCGACTCCGGAAGCGAAGGACTGGTGGTTGTCGGCACGACCGGAGAATCGCCGACCCTCAACAGGGAGGAGGAACTGCGCCTCTTCGCCGAGGTGAAGTCCGCCGTGGGTGACCGTGGTGCGGTGATTGCCGGCACCGGTAGCAACAATACGGTCGAGGCTATAGCGGCAACCAGGGGTGCCGAAAAGGCCGGCGTGGACGGCTGCCTGCTCGTCGTGCCCTACTACAACAAGCCCACCCAGGAGGGGCTTTACCAGCACTTCAAGGCCATCGCGGAGAGCACCTCCCTGCCCTGCATCCCCTACAATGTGCCGTCCCGCACCGTCACCAGCCTGTCAGTCGAGACTACCATCAGGCTGAGCCAGATAGACAACATCATCGGCGTTAAGGAAGCCAGCGGCAACCTGGAAAATATCGCCAGGATTATCAGCGGTACCAGGAACTTTCGCGTCTGGAGCGGTAATGATACCGATACCCTGCTGATACTGGCTGTAGGCGGCTACGGCATCATCAGTGTCGCCTCCCACCTCGTCGGCAAGCAGATTAACGAGATGATATACAGCTTCCTCAACGGTCAGACGGGCAAGGCAGCGGAGATACACCGCCGTCTCCTGCCCCTGGTGAACGCCCTCTTCGTAGTCTCCAACCCGATACCGGTGAAATACGCCCTCAACCATGCCGGTTTCAACGTGGGAAAACCGCGACTGCCGCTCACCGAACCGGACGAGAAGGCCGCCGCCCTCATCAGGGACACCATGAAGGACTACCGGATAGACCTTCCCGTGTAGTGGGCGCACATCCTGTCCGTCAATTTTGTGCGGGCACCGGTATTAGCTCCATCTCGCCGTTGCGCTGGGATATTTCGATGTTCTTCAGCCAGTGCTCGTTATCCTCGTCGGGGCAGTCGCTGCGATAGTGGGCGTCACGACTCTCTGCTCCATCAGGGTAGCTACCCCGCTGCCGCTGATAACATCAGCATTTATTCTCTAAAAGAATAGTTGCCGCCGCACCCATCTGGCTGAAGAGTTTCACAGGCTGATGAAAAAGGGGAATCCAGAGGGGGTGCTCCTCAGAAGAGACGGAATCCCTGGACTCTCCGCCTCGGGTCATTTCCCCAAGCTCTTACCAGAATAGTGAGGTACTCCCTTTTAGGTGCGAATAAACCCTGCCGGAAATTATCCTTCACACCGTTTTGGGGTGTTAGAGAGGGGTGTAACCCCTTTCGAGGGGGATTTCAAGGGGGTGCCCCCCTTGACGTTTCTCTCTGTCTGGCGGCGCCAGATCTGGCTAGGCTACCCAAATCGAATCATACATGTACGCCCCATCCCCTTTATTCCCTTCCCAATACGGGGAAGGGGAAGAATGGGCCGCACGGGGGATGGTCGAAAGGGTTTTTTCAGCAGCCTTCCCGTCTAGCCCGCTCAGCCCCCCTACAGGATGTCGCGGTGGATGATGGTCTGCTCCCGTGACGCCCCGACGGAGATGACACTTACCGGGCAGGAAACAAGCTGTTCAAGCCTCTCAAGATACTGGCGAGCCTGTGGCGGTAGATGCTGATACTTCCTGACATCACTTATAGACTTCTCCCACCCGGGTAGCTCTTCATAGACCGGCTGGCACTTCTCCAGAAGGCTTACGTTTGCCGGGAAATAGTCTATCTCTTTGCCCTCCAGTTGATACCCAACGCATATCTTCAGCCGTGGAAGATTATCCAGGATGTCAAGCCGGGTGACCGCCATCCCGGTGAAACCATTCACCCGGTGGCTGAAACGGGCGGCCACGGCGTCGAACCAGCCGCAGCGGCGCGGCCTGCCGGTGGTGGTGCCGTACTCATGCGCCCGCTCCCGGATGAGGTCACCGGTCTCATCCTGCAACTCGGTGGGGAACGGACCGGAGCCAACCCTCGAGCAGTAGGCCTTATAGACACCAAGGACACGGTTCAACCTGACCGGGCTAATACCCGAACCGAGGACAGCTCCTGCCGCTGTCGGCGGTGAAGAAGTACCGTAGGGGTACGTGCCGAAATCAGGGTCGAGCAGCGTCCCCTGGGCCCCCTCCAGCAACACCAGGTCGTCACGGCTGAATGCCTCCTCCAGCAGAGTCGTCGTCTCACGGATATGGGGGGCAAGACGCTCACCGTACCGGCAATACTCCCTGTATACCTGCTCCAGTGATAGCGGCTCCGCACCGTAAACCCTGGTCAGGATAACATTCTTATGCTCAAGAATGTGGCTCAATCGCTCACGGAATCCCTCGCTGTCCAGAAGGTCCCCGGCCCTGATACCGAGCCTGGCCACCTTGTCCGAATAAGCAGGTCCGATACCCTTCCGGGTAGTGCCGATGGCCTTACCACCCCTCGCTTCCTCCTCCAGGCCGTCGAGCAGGATGTGATAGGGCATTATCAGGTTGGCACGGTCACTGATGACCAGCCGGGAGGTGTTAATACCCCGTTCCTGAAGCTGGTCTATCTCGGAAATGAGTACCGCCGGATTTATCACCATCCCGTTGCCCAGGATGCAGGTAGCCTTGGCCGAGAAGATACCGGATGGGACGAGGTGCAGGGCAAACTTGCCAAAGGGATTGATAACGGTATGCCCGGCGTTATCCCCGCCGGAGAACCGGATTACCAGGTCCGCGCTCTCTGCCAGCATATCGACTACCTTTCCTTTTCCCTCGTCACCCCACTGGGCACCTATAACTGCAATGACCGGCATAGTATCTCCAATCTATCCTGTTTTTGTTTGCCGCCAGACGTGAAGCAATCTCTGCGCTACCGTCACCACACTCAGCGCGGCAATGACACAAAGGGTAATGAACAGGGCATTGCCAATGGGGCTGAGCAGGAGGCCCAGCACCAGCACGACCACACGCTCCGACCGCGTGAAGAGCCCCACTTCACACTCCAGGCCCATCGCCTCCGCCCTTGCCCGGATATAGCTCACCAGCACTGACGCCACCCAGACGGTACCCACAACCACAACCCCGGCAGTAGACTGTTGCCCGGCATACATCACCATAAGCCCAAGCAGTACCACTGCCTCGCCAAGACGGTCCAGCGTGGAATCCAGTATTGCCCCGAACCGGCTTGTTTGCCCGGTATAGCGGGCCAGCGCCCCGTCTATGGTATCGAAGAACCCACCAAACAGCACGACGAAGCCGGCAGCAAAAGGATGTCCCAGGGCAATCAGTACACCCGCGCCTGCGGCGATGAGTACGCCGAACCAGGTTATCACATTGGGTGTGATTGGGGTCCTGGCCAGTAGTCTGACCAGCGGCCGGGTAAGGTAGTAAGCCAGGGTTTTGCGGACTTCGACTAGCGTCGTCACTGGCCGCCGTCCCTGCCGCGTCGCATCATCCAATCCATACACTATTACCGCCTGACTATCCCGTCATCGCGTCCGCGGCGTCCTTCCCACGGACTTCACCGATTACGCGAAGGTAGTAGTCCATTATCCTGCGGGCAACAAGCTCCCAGCTATAGTCTCTGGACTTAGCCTCTCCCCTGGCACCCATTTGCTTGCGCAGTGCTTCGTCATTTAGCAGGGTGAGCAGTGCCCGGGCCAGTTCCTGGTAGTTCTGCGGTGGCACCAGTAAACCATCCTCACCATCGCTCACCACGCTGGCATACCCCGGTATATTGGTAGCCACAACCGGTTTACCGGTAGCCATGGCCTCAAGCAATACGATACCGAAGCTTTCTCGGCTGGTTGCCGGGGCGCAGAAGATATCAGCTGTCTTGTAGTACCGCGCCTTGTCCTCGTTGGACACATAGCCAACGAACACCACGTCCTTCAGGCCGGTCTTCTCAATCCACCTTTCGTACCGCTTCCGCAGCCTCGTGCCGGGTCCCACGACTATCAACCGCGACTCCGGGATTTCCTGCTTCACCAGCAGGAAGGCGTTCAGCAGGTAGTTCAGACCCTTGCGGAACTCCAGCCGCCCCACGAACAGGATATTCAGCTTCCCGTCCTGGAATCTCTCCATGGGCGTAACGCTATCGGAGAAGCGCTCCAGGTCGATACCATTAGGGATTATCTCATAAGACCCCGGAATATACTTACTATGGTATTCCTGAGCCGGTTTCGAAACGGCTATCCGACCGTGAAGATTATGCAGTCGCTGGCGTATCAGCCATGTGCTGATAGGCCTGCCCCAGTTATAACCCGGTTTACCCTCCGCAGCATGAAAGGTCCCCACGGTGACCGTATTGGAAAACCGTACCATGGCGCTGCACAGCATCGGCATGAAGGGCTCGTGGAGGTGGATAATGTCGAACTGTTCCCTGGCAAGCACCTCTTTTATCGCCGGCGCCAGGTGCATTGAGATGGAGACACGGATGATGGAATCGCTACTGGGAATGGGAAAGGGTCTACCGATGGCAATGAATCTGTCCCCGAAGTCCCTGACGACGCGGGACGCAGGAGCAATGACCTTGACATCATGACCCATGCGTGTGAGTTGCAGGTCCAGTGAGGAAATGTGATTGGTAACCCCACCCGGGTGAGCAAAATCATAGGGAGACACCAATGCTATTTTCATCACCGGTTACCTGAGCCCCTACCCTCATATTCAGCACCGCAAGAGCGCTCAAACGGGCCAGCTATTCTTCCTTCGTCTTCGCATCTCCGGTATTCGTGACGATGAACTCCTCCACCATCCGGTGCGCTTCATCATCAGAGTACTGAATGGGAGGTGATTTCATAAAATAGGCTGCCGGCCCTACCAGCGTCCCCTTCAGTCCGCGTTCAAGGGCGAGTTTGCAGCACCTGATAGCGTCGATTACAACACCCGCAGAGTTCGGGCTGTCCCATACCTCCAGCTTCAACTCGACATTGAGCGGGACATCACCAAAGGTCCGGCCCTCCATCTTGATATGGCAGTACTTGCGGTCCAGGAGCCAGGGAACATAGTCACTCGGACCGACATGGATGTTCTCCGCACCCAGATCATAGTCAAGCTGAGAGGTGACCGAATTGGTCTTGGATATCTTCTTCGACTCCAGGCGCTCTCTCTCCAGCATGTTATAGAAGTCGGTGTTGCCGCCGAAGTTGAGCTGATATGTCCGCTCCAGTTTGACCCCGCGGTCTCGGAACAACCTCGTCAGGACCCGGTGGACAATAGTTGCCCCCACCTGGGACTTAATATCATCGCCGATAACCGGCAGGCCCTTCTTCTCGAAACGTTGCTGCCAGTACTCCTCCCGGGCAATGAAGACAGGAATACAGTTGATGAGCCCACATCCCGCCTCCAGCACCTGCTCCACGTACCACTTGGTTGCCTCCTCGCTACCTACCGGCAGGTAGTTTATGACCACATCCGTCTCGGTATCCTTGAGGAGTTGTACAATATCCACGGTCGAGCCAGGTGCCTTTTCTATCATCTGCGACAGGTACTTCCCCAGACCATCATGCAGCATACCCCGTTGGACTTTCACCTTGGTGGTCGGCACCTCGCAGAACTTGAAGGTGTTGTTAGGCTTGGTGAATATTGCCTGCGCCAGGTCTTTACCGACCTTGTTCTTGTCGATATCAAGGGCAGCTACGAAATTGATATCACGAATGTGATATCCCCCGAGATTGACATGCATCAGTCCCGGCACGAATTCATCATCTTTGGCATCACGGTAGTAGTGTACCCCCTGCACCAGCGATGATGCACAGTTACCCACACCAATTATGGCCACGTTTATTTTACCCAATGTCCGAACGCCTCCTGTCTCGCCACAATAATAGCCTGACTAGAGAACCTGTCAGGCCTTTTCAGCCTCGCCAACCCCAAAAACACAACAGGGTGGAATTATCACCCCCGTTATTATGTGAACGTAAGAGAAGTCGCAGTCGCGTACCGTACTCGTTTGTAACTAAAGGACCGCTTACCTGACAGAAATACACCAATCCGCCCGTATTAGCAGGTCCGTTACAACACTCTCACCGCATCCGATTGGCACCCCCACCGGAGGCCGAAGACATCTTAATCTACTGCCTTCGCGGTAACCAGACCCCGGTTACGCATCTCCGGGGCACTCTTGCCAGCCTGACGCTATAGCCCATTTCGGCATACTGTCCAGGCGCTCTCCAGAAACCAACCGGTAACTAGCCCTTCCCGATACGGAAGACCTTGGTTCCGCACGCGGGGCACACCCCTCGCGTAGCCGGTCTACCGTTCTTCAGGGTAACCTTCTCTGCGTTCTTGATGTCTACTTTCTTTCTGCACTTGAAACAATACGCCTCCAACCGCCGGTACCCCCTTTCAAGATGAACCCCAATTATGTTTATCACATCAAGGCGTAGCTGTCAAGCCAACCCGCGAGGTTCCAGTTCATATTTATCGACGTAGAACCAGGGACAATTATACCCTGACAGGTCGTATTCCTTCTAGGGAGCGGGTCAGCCGGCTATGGCTGCCAGAAGGGTTTTTTCGGACTAAGGGTGAAGTCATGATAAGTGCAGCTCATTCCGGGCCGGTTCCAGGTATGGGGAAGGTCGGCATCCTTGAATTCGTTTATCTCGGACTTACCTACGTATATTTTACCACCAAACCCGGAGACGATGTATCTTGGCTTTTTATCCATCCCTGTCAGCAGGGGATCCATTTTGAAGTTATAGACTCCCTTTATCTCCACGGCATGTCTGGCTGCCGGACCGCCATCTATCAGCTCCCTGGTAAATGAAATTTCTCCCCTCTTAACCTTGAGCACCTCTCCCATACGTGCCCAGCATTCTCTGTAAATCTTCTCCAGGGCCTCTGCCTGTCCATCGTTTGCCGCATCATCTATATAGATGATACACCTCCACGGCCCCATTACTTCGGGGAACCCTGCGGGAGCATTGAAGGTATAGCATACCTTCAGGCCGTCCAGGTTAATATCCCGATAATATCCCTTCCTGATATTGAAAGACCATACCCCTTCGCACTGGCTTACGCCGTCATGCAAGTCTTTGGGAAAAGGTGATGCCCAGTACCCGGGGCAGACAGGCGGCGAAGTGCAGCCCTCCACACAGTCGCCACTCACCATCCATTCAAGCTTTTCCTCGGTCATCTGTAAACTCCTCTCACAATTCTAATATCCGGAAGTTTGAGGTATTCGGCTCGGTTGTGGTTACTCCGCAGGTGTCTCGATGGTTATACAATCGAGCGGGCACACCCGCACACAGGCCATACAGGACGTGCATAATGTGGGTTCCGCTGCGATTATCCTCATCGCATCATGTCCCCTCTCCTCCCAACCCGTCCTGATTAAGGGATACTTTGTATGCGATACTATCCTGGCATCGGGGGCTAGAAGAAACACCTTCGGGGCACATATCTCCATGCACTTGCGGCATTCCTGGGGTTGTGTGCACTCTTCACCGATAGTGATTAGTGGGGCCCGTTTGTACTCTTCCAATATCTTCAGTTCAGGATATCCGGAGGTGTCTGCTTTGCGGATACGCTCGATATCCTCTCTCATTTCTTAACCTCCTTTTCCACGCCCTCCTTGTGCAGCTTCTGCAGACCGACCGGTTCCCGTGCCGGCAGCAGTGTTACCTTCTCACGCTCCACCATCTCAATAGCATCGGTGGGGCACACACTGCGACATATACCACACCCCATGCATCTGGTAACCATAGTAGTAACCTTCTTCAGCGCCCGGTCTAACCTGATGGCCCCAAAGCTGCATTGCTGCTGGCACTTGCCGCATCCGGTACACCTGTCATTGTTCACGCTGGCCACATAGTGCCCCTCGACGAATGCCTCCGGAATACCGTACAGAAACCGCTGCCTCATGGAGTGACAATAGGGCATCTCGCAATTACATAAGGTGATGATATAGGGAAAACCAATCGTAAATACAGTATGTACCAGCCCCAGTCTTTTCTCGAAGTCCAGTAGCAGCTCCCTCATCTTGTCTGAGTCTGCGGCGTCAAACTCGTAAAAGGTCTCTTGCTCTCCCGTCTTGAAGACACGCTGCCCGGCATGCCTGCCCTCCCTGTCATGGGGGTCCTCAGGCTTCGCGCGGTGCAGGAAAAACATGCACACCGGCTCGCTGATATCACCACCCCGGGTCCTTTTACAGATACACGACATGTTTATGCAGCGGAAGTCCTCATCCTCTTTGTTCGCCTCCGCAGCTATGCGTAAGAGTTCGAGTGCTTCCTCCAGGGTGACGACCTGGGCCGTACGCCCGCCCTGGACCACCTTTTTCACCCATTCAACTCCGTATTTCCCCGGATTGACGGCATTCAGAATCTCGTACTGGGCCCCATATTCTATCTCTTTGTCCAGCGATGCCAGGAACGCTTCGTGGTCATAGGCGTGTGGACTGAAGTACCACCTGGCCTGCTCCTCACCGTAGACAGTTGCCAAAGCATGACTCATACACTCTTCACACATACTATACCCTCCCAGTATTGCGGTAATTATACCACACTGACAAACTACTACCTTGAGTACGCGTATTACCCGGGATTGCCCATGTAAACTCGTTCGAACCGTTTGGGGCAGGCCCGCACCACGATGAGTTGCTTCTTCTCAAATAAAAGTTCGGGGACTGTTCCGAATGGCCCACCAACATGATTCATTGACATTGTGTAATACTATGTGTATAGTTATTGTGTAACATTAGTGTAGGGGTTGAGATGGCCAAGAAAGTGATACAGGTTCCTGTCGACGAGGGGCTTCTGGAGGAGTTGGACAATCTTTCCAGGAAGCAGCGTAGAGCCAGGTCAGAACTGATTCGCCAGGCTTGCCGGACTTACTTGCGGCAGGCCAAACAGGAAGAAATGGATAAAGTCTACAAGCTGGGATATCAGAGAATCCCGGAGGAAGCGGAACTGGGTGAAGCTCAGGTAACTGCGGTCGGAGAGACGATATCCAGGGAGTCATGGTAAATGCTCCGGGGTGAGATATGGTGGGCTGAACTACCTCCGCCTGTTGGCAGACGCCCGGTTCTTTTACTATCCAGAGATGCCGCGTATAGTGTGAGAACGTCGGTTACTACCGCCGTAATTACGCGTACCATCCGTGATATTCCTGTTGAAGTGGTACTTGGGCAGGAAGACGGGATGCCGGTTAAGTGTGTGGTGAACCTGGATAACATCATCACCATTCCTAAGGCCAGGTTAATTGAACGAATTACTACACTGTCTACCGGGAAGATGACTGCAGTGGTGCAAGCAATTACTTTTGCTCTTGACCTGTGGACTTGAAATGATTAAATGGAGGTAACCGTGGACCCGAAAGTTTACGACCTGCAGGACAGACTTGCCAGGCTGACCAGGGAAGAGGACAACCTTAACGCGGAGGTCAGGCTCCTGACGGCCTCTGGCCGTCAGGCTCTTACCGGAGAGAAGGCGGCAAAGTACAAGTGGATTGAGAGCAGGCTGGTTGAAATACAGGCGTGGAAGCGCCAGCTCACGGAGAAGCTGGACAAGGCCAAGCGAGAACAAGCGGACGGGCACTGATGCCCTTTGACCGGCTGGTGCTCTATTCGTGGCGCAGGCTCGGTCCGAACCTCTGCACGATACAACGCTGCTTGACATGAAGATGTGAATGTCGTAGGCTTGGCGAAAACAGGGGAGGGAATTGTATGGAAGCATACTGCATGAAGTGCCGTGCCAAGAGAGAGATGAAGGACGCCAGGGCAATCACCATGAAGAACGGAAAACCGGCAACACAAGGTATCTGCCCTCAGTGTGGCACCAAGATGTTCCGAATCGGCAAGAGTTGACGCCGGTATTCCGTAGTCCGTCTCGATGAGGAGGCTGGATGTCCGCAGGAAATATCCGGCACTTCCCAGAATAAATTGTGCTATTCAAGAGACCAACGGAAGCACTGCGGAGTAGTTTGCAGCAGAAGCTGGCAGGGTGCTGAAAAAAGATGAGCCTCGGGTCATTTCCCCAGGCTCTTACCAGAATAGTGAGATACTCCCTTTTAGGTGCGAATAAACCCTGCCGGAAATTGTCCTTCACACCATTTTGGGTTGTCCAGAGGGGTCTCGCCTCTTCTGAGAGGCGCCCCCTTTGGAACGGGGGTGCAAGGGGGTGTCCCCCTTGACGTTTCCCTCTGTCCGGCGGCACGCCATTGTAGTCAATGGCGCAGAATCTCTCTCTTCCCATAACCTCTCCCTTTCGTAAAGGGAGACTGAGAGGGATTGCAAGGGGGTGTCCCCCTTGACGTTTCCCTCTGTCCGGCGGCACGCCATTGTAGTCAATGGCGCAGAATTTCTCTCTGTCCGGCGGCACGCCATTGTAGTCAATGGCGCAGAATCTCTCTCTTCCCATAACCTCTCCCTTTCGTAAAGGGAGATTGAGAGGGATTTTAGACCCCCTTAATCCCTTTGCACAGGGGGAGACGAAAGAGAATGAAGCAACGTATTTCCGAGACAGGGTACTAATCTGAAAGAGGAAGTTGGAGTATGTCCTACGAAACAGTAATCTACAAGAAAGAAGGGGAAATTGCTACCCTTACTTTCAACCGTCCCCATGTAATGAATGCCCAGAACTACCAGCAGAGCCAGGAAACAAGGCAGGCTATACAGGAAGCTAACCACGATGACGAGGTCAGAGTGCTGATAGTCACCGGGGCCGGCCGTGGCTTCCATGCCGGCGATGACGTTAAGGAGATTTTCCTGGGTGAAGACCGCGAAGAACGCCGTCGCAAGGGTAAGCTCGCCCGTCTGCAAGGCATCCGGACCCCTACGTATTTCGAAGGAATCTTCAAGCCGGTCATCGGTGCGATAAATGGACCTGCGGTCGGTGCCGGCTTCGAGATTGCTTTGCAGTGTGATATCAGGATTGCCTCGGAAAACGCCAAATTCGGATATTTCTACGTACGACGAGGCATGATTGGTACTTACCCGGTGGGAATCATGATGCTGCCGCACCTGGTGGGGGCTTCCCGTGCCCTGGAGATGATGATGTCCGGTGAGCTAATCGATGCTGCCGAAGCAGACAGCATCGGACTGGTCAGCCGGATAGTATCTCAGGAGCACCTCATGGAAGAGGCACAAGCGGTGGCCCGGAAGCTGCTGCAGGCTGCTCCTCTGGCCCAGCAGGCGGTCAAACAGGCTTTCTATCGCGCCATGTTTGAACCGCACCGTCTCGCCGACTTCATGGCTACGACCGGCCCCGGCCTGATGGAGACCGAGGACCATCTTGAAGGCGCACAGGCATTCGCCGAGAAGAGACCCCCGATATACAGAGGGAGGTAGCACCACTCGGTGACAGATAGTGTGAAACAGCAGCTTTACCATAAAATACTTTACAATAACATGCAAAAAGACTTGACAAATAACTCCATTGTGGTATACTGAGCTTGTACTGCCGTGAGGCAAGTATGACTGCGTGTAAAAGGAGGTGTAGTATTGAAGCAGCCCGCAAAGGGGAGATTGTACGGGACCAACAGGTTATACTGAGAAACAATCGTTGTCTCCGTAAAGAGCAGGGTCTCTTCTGGAGGCTAATTGTGTTCGTTTTACAGAGACAAGTAATCTAAGGAGGAAAAATTAAAGGTCGATGAAAAAGAGATTTTCTAAAATATTAGGTGTGGCAGTAACCCTGGCCATGCTGGGCAGTTTGATTATTGCTCCGCTGGCAGGCGCTGTGAGCTCGCCGAGCGTCATTCTGACCAACCCGGTTATCAGCCAGACGTCGAACTACACCATCACGTTTGATGTCGTCGCGGCCGTGCCGGCTACGGGCATCGTTACTGTCCAGTTCCCGATAGGTACCACCGTACCCATCACCGCTGCGTGGGTCGCGGGTGACATCACCCTCCAGGCCACGGCCGGCTTTGGCACAGCAATACCGGTACAGAACTGGGATCCGACCCAAATCGCCACGACCGCTGGGTCAACCCTGGCTGGCCCGATCGTCGCCATGACCGTCACCACAGGCGCGGCGCCAGCGTTCCCCAACGGCATCGGTGAAGGTGCCACGGTTCGCATCAAGTTCAACAACCTGGTAGTCACCAACCCGTCGGCAATCGCCAGCTATACGCTGACCGTCAAGACGAACCAGACCGGTGATACCACCGCGGTCGCTTCGCAGGCCTACGTCCTGACCGCCCCCGTCGTTCCCGCTCTACCCGGTATCGTCGAGGTCTACAACCCCACCGGTATCCTGATGGCCTCCAACACAGGCGCCGGTGCCATCCAGACTTCCTTAAACGCCGCCGGAGCGGGCTTCACGGTCAAGATAGGCCCGGGTACCTACAACGAGAGCCCGAACACGCCGGCCGGATTCACCGGCATGACGATCATATCCTCCAGTTCGGCTGCTAACACTCTCGTCACCGGCAACTGGGCGGTCACCCAGGCGTCAACCACGATCAGTGGCCTGACCCTGGCCAACGCGGTCGCTGGAGTCGCCAACCCCACAGTCAACGTCACGGGCGACAAATCCGTAATCACGGGCTGCGTCTTCACCAAGGCAGGCTCGCTATATACCGCAGTCGCGGAAGCAGCCGGCCTGCTTGCCTTCAACGTGGCTGCTCCCACTGCCTACGCCAGCGTCACCAACAGCACCTTCGATACCACCCTGGATAATGTGCTCGCCGGTGGCGCGGTCCAGGACAGTGCCCTCATCATCAACCAGGCCGGAGTGTCCGTCAGCGACTGCACCTTCGCGGTCGACGCGACCCTGGCCGGTGCAAATGACACCGCCATCACCATTAACGGCGGCAGCGCGCTGCTGCCAGTGGCCCTCACCGGC
>DATKWT010000048.1 GCA_035529395.1 Dehalococcoidales bacterium
CAGTTTGAATATCGACATCGTGTATCTCTACATCCATGCCGTGTAGAGCAAAACCAAGACTACCTGTAACTGCCCACACTACTTCATCAGTATTCAGATGATTGCATAGCTTGTGCAATACCTTGACCAAACCTGGTTCAAGCATACTTTGTTTCCGGGAGGTTAATCCTTACCTCGTCACCGACATCAGCACCGAGAAAGTCGCGGGCACTGCCGTCTTTGAGAGAAACCTCCAGGTAGCCGCTGCTGCCGAAAAGAGTGAGAAGTCCTTCACCTTCGGCGTAGGTATTAACCAGCCCGGAGATAACCCTGCCGCCGACCTCGGTCACCAGAGTACCTGTTGTCGATGGTAGGTCCTGGTACCTGATGCTGGTAATCAGGTTACCGAAGGCATCAATATGCAGGATATTTCCGACCATTGAGCCGTCCGGCTTCCGCCGGGGTCGGGAGAGCGTGAGTGTTTTCAGGGATGTTATCGGCTCCCCGAAATCGCATGGTGGCTGTCCCAGGGAGAGATGTGCCGCCACCGGGGCAAAGATATCCCGCCCGTGGAAGGTGGGGCTGACCGGAGAGCGCCAGAACTGCGGCCTGGTGATGGCGATTGCCTCCAGTTCCGGTCCGAGTTGCCTCTCAGTGAGGCTGCCGGTTTCTGCCGGGTCAGGCCCGGGTGAGGATTGCTCGATGATGTAGCTCAGTACCCCGTTGTCCGGGGCCACAAAACAGGCCGATGACGTTTTCAGGATAACGCTCCTTCGCTCGCTGCCTACGCCGGGGTCGACGACCGCCAGGTGTATTGTCCCCTCGGGGAAGAACCGGTATGCCGTGCTCAGGACAAAGGCTGCCTGGGCGATGTTCCGTGGTTTCACGGTATGGCAGATATCAACCAGCCTGACACCGGGATCGATACCCAGGATGACGCCCTTCATAGCGGCGACATAGGCATCAGACAGTCCAAAGTCAGTGGTCAGGGTTACTACGGCGCTCATGTCATTCAGCGACTAGGCAACCTTGAGAGAAATTATTGAGACGATTACAAAGACGACTGCCAGGCCAACGGTCATCTGAAAAAGTCTCTTCTCCAGGCCCCGTTTGGTCCGATAGACGGAGTCAGCCTGGCCGAAGATACCTCCCAGGCCACCGCCTTTTACCTGCAAGAGGATGACCAGTGCCAGAGATACTGATACTATAATCTGAATCACATTGAAAGCAGTCTGCATTCTGTTATTCTTCCCCCAACTTCTTCTTCAGCAGTTCGGTTGCCAGTTGCGGATTGGCGCGGCCCCGGGTGGCTCTCATTACCTGGCCAACGAGGAACTTGACTGCTGTTTCTTTGCCTGCATTGTAATCGGCTACGGCTTGCTTATTGGCGGCGATTGCCTGGTCGACCGCCTCCTCTATCTTGCTGGTATCGGTTATCTGACTCAATCCCTGCCGGTCAATAATCTCACGGGCCGGTCTGCCGGTCTTGAACATCTCCTCCCAAACCTGCTTGGCGGCGGGACCGGTGACGGTGCCCTTCTGCATGAGGTCAAGCAACTGGCAGAGCTGCTCCGGATTTACTCTGGAGTCACCTATCTCGGTGCTGGTGGCATTGAGCAGCCGGCTGAAATCGCCGAGGAGCCAGTTGCTCACTGCCTTGGTCCTCGCGGGCAGGGCAAGACCGGCGGGTAGTCCGGTTTCCAGGCAAGCCTCGAAGTAATCGGCCATTTCCCTGGAGCTGGTCAGCAGGCTGGCGTCATATCTTGGCAGGGCGTAATCGGTCATGAAGCGGTCGCGTTTGGCTTCGGGTAGCTCCGGCAGCCTCGCCTTTATCTCCTCCACCCAATCGCTACTGAGTGAGAGTGGTGGCAGGTCCGGCTCGGGGAAGTAGCGGTAATCGTCGGCGTACTCCTTGCCGCGCTGCGAGACGGTCTTCCCCTTTTCCTCCACCCAGCCACGCGTCTCCTGGAAGATTTCCTCACCTTGCTCAACGGCCTTCCTCTGCCTCTTTTCCTCATACTCAAGGGCATGGTAGACAGCCCTGAAGCTGTTCATGTTCTTTACCTCGACCTTGGCGGCTAACTCATCACTTCCCTCGGGGCGAATACTGATATTGGCGTCACAGCGGAAACTGCCTTCCTCCATGTTGGCGGTGGATACGCCGAGATACCGGAGGATGCTGCGCAGCTTGATAAGGTACTGCCGGGCCTCTTCCGGGGAGCGCAAGTCCGGTTCACCGACAACCTCCATCAGCGGGGTCCCGGAGCGGTTCACATCCACCAGGCTGTAGGCCTCTTCACCCGGAGCGGAACGGTGTGTCAGCCTGGCGGTATCTTCTTCGAGGTGGACGCGGGTGATGCCCGCCCTCCTGGTCTGACCGTCCACTTCAATAGTCAGCCAGCCGTTGAGCCCGATGGGGTCTTCATACTGCGATATCTGGTATCCCTTCATCAGGTCAGGATAAGGGTAACTCTTACGGTCAAACCTGGTATATTCGGAGATGGTACAATTCAGCGCCAGTGCCGTCATCGCGGTGTACTCCACGGCCTGCTGGTTGATGACGGGAAGGACACCGGGCATGCCGAGGCAGACCGGGCAGACGTGGGTATTGGGGGGTGTGCTGGCGTAGTCTGCACTGCAACAACAGAACATTTTACTGCGGGTCTGAAGCTGGACATGCACCTCCAGCCCGATGACAGTCTCAAATTCCATGGTGTTTCTTGTCCCGAAAGGTTCGCTCTAAGTATATCAAGTATGATAGTGACTGACAAGGAACGACATGCTACAATGTATCACGTAGGCATGGGGATATAGCTCAACCGGGAGAGCGCTGCGTTCGCAATGCAGAGGTTGGGGGTTCGAGTCCCCCTATCTCCACTTGGGGTGTCAATAGGCAGAACTCCTACGGTATCCGTCTTCCTTCCATCCGGGGGAACCGGTAGATTGTAGTACAGCTTCACCCTTTCCTTTTCAACCACTATCTTCTTTACGAAAGACCTCAGGAAAGCCTTTCTTTGAGCGACTTCGCTTTCGTCGAGAATGTTACAGAGGTCGGCAACATAGGAGCGAACAG
>DATKWT010000049.1 GCA_035529395.1 Dehalococcoidales bacterium
TCTCACTGTCACCTCCGTTTGGGGCCGATTCAACTTCGTGGTACCCCTGGTGTGACTCGAACACACGACACGCGGTTTAGGAAACCGCTGCTCTATCCTCTGAGCTACAGGGGCTCTGACAATACCGATTATAACATGACCTTCCTTGTCAGTCACTACCTCCAGTTGCTATACTAGACTCCAGCACCCCAGCACGCCACGGAGAACGTTTTCAGTTCCCCAGGGAGGTCGCCCATGGTATGGCAATCGGATATCGATGAACTCAGGCACCGCAAGGAACTTGCCGAACAGATGGGCGGCCCGGAGGGCGTCGAGCGACAGCACTCGCGGGGCAAGCTCACCGTGCGCGAGCGTGTCGCACTCCTCGCCGACCCCGGTTCCTTTGAGGAGATAGGCATCCTCACCGGCAGCGCTACCTATCAGGACGACCAGCTCACGGCGTTCACCCCGTCGAATACACTGAGCGGCCTGTGCACAATCGGCGGGCGCAAGGTAGTCCTGTCCGGGGGCGACTTCACCGTCCGCGGCGGTGCCGCTGATGCCACCATCGGCAACAAGCGCGGCCACGCCGAGAACCTGGCGATGCAGTGGCGCCTGCCCTACATCCGTCTTCTCGACGCCACCGGGGGCAGTGTCCGCACATTTGAACAGCTCGGGCGCACCTATATCCCGGGCAGGCCCGGTCAGTCCCCGGAGTACGAGTTGCTGACAATCGTCCCCGTGGTCTCGGCGGTACTTGGCTCCGTCGCCGGTCTGCCCGCCGTCGAAGCCTGCATGGCACACTTCAACCTGATGGTCAGGGATACCAGCCAGGTATTCGTTGCCGGACCTGGAGTGGTCAGGGCAGCGCTGGGTTATGATATAGTCAAGGAAGACCTCGGTAACGATACAGTCCAGACGAACAGCGGTACTATCGACAACGTTGCCGGGAACGAGCAGGAAGCCCTCGCCATGGTCCGGCGATTCCTCAGCTACCTGCCGCAGAACGTCTGGGAGATGGCGCCCCGTACCGAGCCGACCGACGACCCCAACCGTCGTGAAGAAGGGCTGCTGTCCGTCATTCCCCGTAACAGACGGAAGCCGTACAACCCACACGACATCCTGAACATGGTCCTCGACCGTGATTCCTTCTTTGAAATTGCTCCCTACTATGGACAGTCACGCATAACCGGCCTTGCCCGTGTCAACGGCTACCCGGTGGGCGTCATGATAAACGACCCCAGGCACCTCGGCGGGTCGCTCGATGTGACCGCCGGGGACAAGATTATCCGCTTCATGCTGATGTGCAACACCTTCCACCTGCCTATGGTCTACTTTGCCGATGAGCCGGGTTTCATGGTGGGTCTGGAAGAGGAGAAGCGGGGAATCATCCGCGCCGGTGCACGTATGGTCCTGGCCACCCGCGAGACCAGGATGCCATGGATTACGTTTATCACACGCCAACTCTTCGGCGTTGCCGGCGGCTGTCATGCCCGCATCGGTGGTATGTTCAGACGCTACGCATGGCCGTCGGGTAATTGGGGGTCGATGCACATCGAAGGCGGTGCCCTGATAGCCTATCGCCGGGAGATAGAGGCCTCGCCCGACCCGGAGGCCAAGCGCGAGGAAATCGAGCTTCGCCTCAATGCCATAGCATCACCCTTCCGCTCCGCCGAGGCGTTCGACATCGAAGACATTATCGACCCCCGGGACACGCGCCCGTTACTTTGTGACTTTATCGAGATGGCACAGGATATCCTGAAGACGCAGCTTGGTCCCACATCCGGCCCGAGCTACCGTCCCTAGAAATTTTTCGGTCCAATACCTGGCGCTCACTCTCGGGAAATAGTGTCAGCATAGCGCCGAGTCGTGGCCGACGCCGGGTAATGAAAGGAGAACACACATGGTCTGGCAACCGGAGATTGAAGAGCTGAAACACCGCAGGCACCTCGCCGAGCAGATGGGTGGTCCGGAGGGAATCGAGCGACAGCGCCGGCGTGGCAAGCTCACCGTACGAGAGCGAATCGATGTGCTGGCTGACCCCGGGTCCTTCCAGGAGATAGGAGTTCTCACCGGTTCCGCCACCTACGAGGATGATAAACTGGTTGATTTCACCCCGACCAACTCGGTGCTGGGCATCTGCACTTTGAATGGGCGCAAGACAGTCCTCATCGGTGGTGACTTCACGGTACGCGGCGGTGCTGCTGATGCTTCCGTAGGCGACAAGCATGGACGCGCTCCGCGCCTGTCATCTGAATGGCAAATCCCCTTAATCCGACTGCTTGACGCAACGGGCGGCAGTGTCCGCACTTTCGAAAAGATAGGCCGTACCTACATCCCCACCAATCCGGGCACCTATGGAATACAGAAGCTGC
The DNA here is from genome assembly GCA_035529395.1 of Dehalococcoidales bacterium. Taxonomy (NCBI): domain Bacteria; kingdom Bacillati; phylum Chloroflexota; class Dehalococcoidia; order Dehalococcoidales; species Dehalococcoidales bacterium. Next base: position 2,355 of record DATKWT010000049.1, read on the forward strand.
TCTGCGAGGTCCCGGTTGTCTCAATGGCGCTCGGCTCCGTGGCCGGGCTGCCCGCAGTGGAAGCCTGCCTGGCCCACTTCAACGTCATAGTCAAGGGCATCGGCCAGGTGTTCGCGGGTGGGCCTCCGGTGGTAAAAGCCGCCCTGGGTTACGACATTACCAAGGAAGAATTGGGCGACGAAAGCACCCAGGCCTACTGCGGCGTTATTGATAATGTGGCCGAGACCGAGCAGGAGGCCTTTGATATGGTACGGCACTTCCTCGGCTACCTGCCGCAGAACGTCTGGGAACTACCGGCAAGGGCAGAGCCGACCGATAAACCGGACCGCCGCGATGAGGAGCTGCTGTCCGTCATCCCCCGTAACCGGCGGAAGGGCTACGACGCCCGCGCCGTCCTGAGACACGTCATCGACCATGACTCTTTCTTCGAAATCGGCGAATTCTCGGGGCGGTCACGCATAACCGGCCTGGGCCGCGTCGATGGCTACCCGGTCGGCGTGATGATTAACAACCCGATGTTCCTCGGCAGTTCGATGGATGTCGCCGCCGGTCTGAAGGTGATTCGCTTCATGCAGCTATGTGATACCTTTCACCTGCCGATGGTCTACTTCGCCGATGAACCCGGCTTCATGGTGGGCCTCGAATCACAGAAAGAGGGCATCGTTCGCGCCGGCGCTAAAATGGTATGCGCCACCTACCAGACCAGGATGCCATGGATGACCTTCGTTATCCGCCAGCTCTATGGTGTCGCCGGTCAGTGCCATGACCGCCCCGGCGGGATGTTCAAGCGTGTTGCCTGGCCATCCGGCAACTGGGGCTCGATGCACATCGAGGGCGGGGCTAGAGCCGCTTACCGACGGGACATAGAGAACGCCGACGACCCTGTGGCAAAACAACAGGAGATTGAGCGCAAGCTGCAGGCTCTGGCTTCACCCTTCCGCACCGCTGAGGCGTTCAATATCGAGGACATCGTTGACCCCCGAGACTCTCGACCAATACTTTGCGACTTCATCAACATGGCACAGAATGCACTGAAAACCCAGCTCGGCCCCACCCCCGGTCCGAGCTTCCAACCATAAACAAGGAGGATACACATGATCTGGCAACCGGAGATTGAGGAGCTTGAGAAAAGAAAGCACCTGGCCGAACAGATGGGCGGTCAGGAAGGCATCGAAAAACAGCATTCCCGGGGCAAGCTCACCGTACGTGAGAGAATCGACGCCCTGGCTGACCCCGGGTCTTTCCAGGAGATAGGAGTTCTTACCGGCAGCGCCAGGTATGAGGACGACAAGCTTGTCGGTTTTACCCCGGCCAACTCGGTAGCCGGTCTATGTACCCTGAACGGACGCAAAGTGGCCTTCAGTGGCGGTGACTTTACGGTACGCGGCGGTGCCTCTGATGCTGCCGTTGGCAACAAGGGAGGTTACGCCCAGCGGCTGGCGCTGGAATGGCACCTGCCCTTCATCCGACTTCTTGACGCTACCGGTGGCAGTGTCCGCACCTTTGAGCAGATAGGGCGTACATATATACCTGATGCTAACCCGGGCTGTGCGATAACGGCACAACTACTTAGAACGGCGCCCGTAATTTCAGCAGCGCTCGGCTCGGTTGCCGGCCTGCCCGCAGTAGAAGCCTGCATGGCCCATTTCAACCTGATGGTCAAGGGTACCAGTCAGGTCTTCGCCGGCGGTCCTCCGGTTGTCAAGGCCGCCCTCGGCTATGACGTCACCAAGGAGGAACTGGGCGACGAGCGCACCCAGATATACGATAGTGGCGTCATTGATAACCTGGCGGAGACCGAAGAGGAAGCCTTCGAAATGATACGGCGTTTCCTGAGCTACATGCCACAGAATGTCTGGGAAATGCCGCCGCGAGCGGAACCCACGGATGACGCCAACCGCCGTGAGGAAGAGCTGCTCTCCATCATCCCGCGTAAACGGACCAGGTCCTATGACCCCTACCGGATACTGAAACTCGTCCTGGACCATGATTCCTTCTTTGAGATTGCCCCATTCTACGGAAAATCGCGCGTAACCGGCCTGGCCCGCGTTAATGGCTACCCCGTCGGCGTAATGATTAACAACCCGATGCAACTTGGTGGCTCGATGGATGTTGCCGCCGGCTCGAAGGTAATCCGCTTCATACAGCTTTGTGACCTCTTTCACGTACCCATGGTCTACTTCGCCGATGAACCCGGCTTCATGGTCGGTATCGAGGCCCAGAAGCAGGGCATTGTCCGCGCCGGTGCCAGGATAGTCCTGGCCACCATCAACACTAAAATGCCCTGGATAACCTTCATCATTCGCCAGTTGTTCGGGGTCGCCGGCCAACTCCACAACCGGCCCGGCGGCATGTACAAGAGGGTAGGCTGGCCCTCCGGCCACTGGGGCTCGATGCACATCGAGGGCGGCGCCAGAGCTGCCTATCGCCGGGAGATTGAAAACGCCCCGGACCCGGAGGCAAAACAACAGGAGATAGAGCGCATGCTCCAGGCGATTTCCTCACCGTTCCGCACCGCCGAGGCGTTTAATATCGAGGATATTATCGACCCACGGGACACCCGACCGATTTTGTGCGACTTCATAGAAACGGCGCAGGGAATGATAAAAACCCAGCTCGGTCCCAGCTACGGGCCAAGCTGGAATCCATAGTCCGGAGCAAAACATAAAGGAGGTAAGGAATGATAGTCTTGGTAGCAGTATTGCAGGTAGCCGAAGGCAAGGGAAACGAGGTGGTTGAAGAGTTCAAGAAGCTCGTGCCCACAGTCCTTCAGGACCCCGGTACAATCTCCTACAACATCAACCAGGCGGCAGACAACCCGGACAAGGTAATGGTCTACGAGAAGTACGAGGACATGGATGCCCTGAAATACCACGGCCAGACCGAGCACTTCAAAGCATTCGGGCAGGCCACACGCTCCCTTTTTGCCGGGCGCCCCGAAATCACACTTTACAACGAGGTCGTCTAGCAGGTTACTGAAAAGGAGAGGCCAGAGCGAGTGCCCCTCGCGGGGCCAAGCCCCTTCTGAGGGGTCACCCCTTCTAAGGGGCGCTCCTCTTGGTCGTTTCCGGGCGCTACGCCACCACCCCTACGGTCTCACGTAGTGTGGTGGCACTCAGACAGGACAGCCCGGTGTACCCGAAGTCCGTAGATCGGTGTCCGGAGTACAGAGTGATGAGAATCACCAGGAGTGTCAGCAGGCAGGACTGATACTCTATCATCTGGCTTGCCTTCCCTGGACAATGGGAGCACGTACCACTTTGCTCCCTTCCATAGCACAACCCGGTGCTTTGTGCGATTACCTATTGGTTGCTTTTATTATTAGCTCCAAAAGGTGTAAACTATAATAGCAGGGTGATTCTAAAGATGAATCACTTCATCTCCACCTGATAGTGTTTGAGCAAGCCCCCTGGGTCGCTTTTACTTTAGCACTCACATAGCCAGGCAAGACTGTTCTTAATCTGGGTAAATTACATTGTAGTTCGGACAAATACGTACTCCCGGTATTGATTAACGTGTTTACTTGATTGCAGGGAATACCATATGAGTTTAACCTGTGGACTGGTAGGTCTTACTGCTTGCGGTAAGACTACTATTTATAACGCTGTTACCGCCTCCGGAGCGGCACATTATGATGGTTCTAAGATGCATAGAGTCATTGTTAATGTGCCTGACCCACGTATTCAGGCACTGGCAAAGTTATATAATCCTGCCAAAATTGTTCCGGCTACTATGCAACTCGTAGATATTCCCGGTCTCGCTACCAACTCCGCTAACAAGCCAGGACACAGCACAAGACTGCTTAAACATATCAAAGATGTTGATACCTTGCTGCACGTAATACGGTGTTTTGAAGCGGCGGACACCTTTCCCCGGCATGATAATATCGACCCCGTGCGGGATGTAGAGACCATAGACCTTGAATTGATGGTAGCTGATAGTCAGACACTACAAAAAAAGATTGCCCGCTTGTCCAAGAAAGTGCGAGCAGGCGATAGTGATGCCATTCGTCAGGTAGCTGACTGTGAAAAAATAAAAAGGGGATTGGACCAGGGAATACCTGCTCGCCGGCAAAGATTGGACGATAAGGAACTGAACAGTATCCGTGAATGCAATCTGGTCTCGCTCAAACCCGTGCTATACATTGCCAATGTGAAGTCTATGGGAAACGATGGAAACGACTATGTTAAAGCGCTTCAGACTATAATTGATGCCGATAGCTCTGAGGCTATTACCATCTGTGGCCGTGATGAAGCTGATATTAGCCAACTTGACCCCGTAGACCGTCAGGAATTTTTAGCTGAGCTTGGCTTGCAGGAATCATCCATGATGCGATTACTACAAGCCGCGTACCGAAAACTTGGACTGGTGAATTTCTTTACCGTTGGCGAGGATGAGGTCCGTGCCTGGACATGCCACAGAGGAGATAAAGCCCCAGTTGCTGCAGGTAAGATTCATACGGATATGGAGAGAGGATTCATACGGATGGAAGTGATACCCTGTAATGACTTGCTTGAACTCGGCAGTGAGGCTGCTGTAATCAAGGCTGGTAAGCAACGTATCGAGGGTAAGACCTACGAAATCCAGGAGGGTGATGTCACGGTGGTGCTTTTTAATATCAGTTAACGACTATCACCCGGGTTACAAACAAGGCTCCTGAGCTTAACTATTAAGTAAAAGTTCACACTAGAAGGGTGATGAAAAAGGAGAGTCCAGAGAGGTGAAACCTCTTTAGCAGGGGGCTGGGGGTGTCCCCCAGATATAATATTTTCCCCCTTCCTCGGTAGGAAGGCTCTTCCTGGACAGGAAGGGGAAGGCGGCCCGGATGGGCCGCACGGGGTTTGGTCGAAAGGGTTTTTCAGCAACCTGCTAAACACTCCGGCTTAGTGTTTTACCATCATCACGAGGCGTATTTCCTTTTCTATAATAAGAGTGGCTTCTGAGAAATAATTATTGCTAAACTACGAGTCCTTATCTCAGTAATGACCTCGATATCACCATGCGCTGGACTTCAGATGTCCCCTCATAGATAGTGGTCAGTTTGGCATCGCGGAAATATCGTTGCATTGGGGAATCCATCATATAGCCGTAACCACCGAAAATCTGGATACCCTGCGTCGTAGCCTTCATGCAGAGTTCACTGGCAGTAAGCTTCGCCATAGCCGCATACACTGTGAAGGGCTCTCCCTGGTCGGCTAAAAAGGCAGCTTTGTGGGTGAGTAACCTGGCTGCCTCGAGCTGCGCAGCCATATCTGCCAGCATCCAGCTTATTGCCTGGTTCTGACTGATGGGGGCTCCGAATTGTATCCGTTGCTTTGAATACTCGATTGATCTTTCCAGTACCGCCCGGGTAATTCCCAGCGTCTGTGCCGCTATACCTATCCGCCCGTGGTCCAGAATAGCCAGGCATATTTTCATGCCTTGTCCCTCGTCACCGAGGCGGTTCTCCGCGGGCACACGGCAGTCTTCGAAAATGAAATCCGCATTGGTAGCAGCCCGCATCCCTAATTTGTCATACTTCTTGCCTTTGGTAAATCCTGGTGTGCCATCTTCTACTACAAAGGCCGTCATTCCACGTTTGCCCAGGTCCGGGATATTGGCAAACACAATGGCAGTACCAGCCACATCGCCATTCGTCATAAAAATCTTGGTGCCATTGAGAACATAGGAATCACCGTCCCGGACCGCGGTAGTCTGTATCGCCGCAATATCACTGCCGGCTTCCGGTTCGGTGATGGCAAAACCGCCCACTTTTTCACCCTTGATTAGAGGTGGCAGGAATTTTTTGCGCTGCTCCTCGTTCCCGAAGGTATAGATGGGTTTGGTGCACAGGCATAAATGAGTGTCGAGAATATCGGCTGTGGCAGCACAGGCCCAGGCAATCTCTTCTACGGCGACAGCCACTGATAGTTCACCCCCATCGCCGCCGCCATATTCACCCGGGATTCCAATACCGGTCAGACCGAGTTCGCTCATTGCCTTAAAGTTGTCCCAGGCAAATTCCTGCCTCCGGTCCAGTTCATCTGCCACCGGAGCAAATTCCTTGACGGCCAGGTCCCTCACCGTCGTCCGCAGCATTTTGTGTTCTTCGCTAAGGAAAAAATCCATACCTGCCCCCTTTCAATCCAATTCTCTCTTGTAAACATGCAACCCGCTGATTATCTCACGTTACCAGTCAGCATTCCCCGTGTCAACTCCCCGCAGAGCCTGGCCCGGCAATTATTCCGGCTATGACTGATGCCTGGGGATGTCAAGCGTGGCAGGTTCCCCGGGGAAGCTGCGAAAAAGGTCCCTATGTTGCGGGATGATTCCATGCCTGGTCCTCAGGAGCAGAAATGGGCTCACTTTTGTCAATGATTTTCATGAAGACTCCCCTCCTTGACACCCTCACGCTCCAGTCGTATGCTGAGTGCACCCACCCTAGATGGCGGTGTTCGTTATAGAGTGCCCGAACTGTCATATTGAGAACCCGGAAGGCATGAAGTTCTGCAGAGAATGCGCCCAGCCACTGGGAGCAGAGCGAGTGTGCCCACAATGCGGGCATATCAATTCGCTCGACAGCAAATTCTGCAACCAATGTGCCCATCTTTTTACCGAAGAGCCACTCGCACAAACCCCTGAAACACCCCCGTCGCTACCAGCATCACCTTCCCCCGAAGCCACCTCCTTCGCCGAAGGCCGCCACCGGTTCAAGAAGCTCTCTGGCGGGGGTGGCATCAGATTCTTGATGCTTTGGAGGAAAACAACAACACGCTTCACCAGGGCTGGCTACTTCGCCCCAATCGTTTTCCTGGTTATTACGCTCATAATTACCCTGCCCACAGTTATTAGTCATTTTGCCCCGACCTATGTTGACCAGATGGGGCATCTTTTTCGCCTCTGGTTCTTAACAGATAGCGTGTTAAATGGTGATTTACTGCCACAATGGATGCCCGACTGGTATATAGGCATGGATGCTTTCCGTTATTATCCGCCACTGGTAACTTATCTGATGCTCCCGATAAACCTGATTACCGGCAATCCAGTGGATACCTACTATATCTTCGGCGCGCTGCTCCTGTATGGCACCTGCCTTAGTGCCTATTATTTCGCCAGACTTCTCATGTCACGTTGGCCGGCTTTCATCGCCGCGCTAGTCTTTGCTTTGTCACCAATGACTACCTCGATTTACTGGCACGAGGGTAACCTTGGGCGTGCTCTGTCTGCCCTTATCGCACCTTTCGTCTTTGCTCTTGCATACAAGATGTTGCGTAATCAGCGAAGGGTTACCTGCATCGTTCTTGTCTTATCCACAACTCTGCTTATCCTTGCCCATGCCATGCAGGCATATATGTTCCTGTTCTTGCTTGGTGTCTGGCTGTTAATAATCGGGTTATTCCCCGAACGGCGCTGGCGAGAACTCAGCTTCACCGCTACTGCATTGTTGCTCGGAGTTGGTCTTTCACTTTTCTGGTTACTGCCCGCAACTACGCATGTGGACTTACCCAATGTACCAGGAATCTTCATAGACAAGCTGTTCGACTATTCCATCACTTTCAGCAGCTTCAGCTCCGGTACGATGGAAACAGACCCTCTTATATACTTCAGTCCCATAGCGTTAGTATTCGCGATTGCGGGTGGGGTAATCACTCTGCGTAGCAATCTGCGCTGGATTTCCATTAGCCTGATAGTAGTAACCTTTGCCGGCCTGATTCTGAGTTTCGGCACGAATCTGGGTGATTGGATGACACGCGTGCCGGTATTCAACAAGCTGTTACCATCCCGTTTCTTACTGGCGGCTCTCCTTCCTGCGGTTGTTCTTATCGGAATGTGGTTTCAATCCTTGGCAAGCAAGGTGAGATTGCCTGTCAGGCCTGTTAGATTACAGAGCAGCTTTCTCATCGTGTTGGTAATAATTACCATTGCATTACTGGTCTGGAACTACCTGCCAGGGTTGAACATGATAAACGAAGGCCGACCAGCGCTCCTGGAAGACTTCTCAACCTATCTTGCCGAGGAAACACATCCCGGGAGAGCTATCATCTTCAGCAAGGAAAACTCATCTCCTTCGTACTGGCTAACGGTGGGTGGGAACAAACCGCAAGCGTTTGGGTGGGCGGTTGAGGGAACCATTCATCAGGATACACAACCACTGATGAATAAGGCTATCGTTGAGGACGATACCGAGTACCTGGAAAACCTCTTCAGACTGTGGCAGGTGAACTACGCCATACTGGGCGGCGATCAAATACCAATGAAGCAACAGCTATTCAGCGACACGGGATTTGTGACAACAAGGGAAACAACAGGTACTCAAACAATGCCATACATTCTTATGAAGCGTGAGAATCCGCTGACACCAGCATTCTCTTTCAACATGAATACGCTGGCAATAGGCGTAGGTGCCGCCGGACTTAGCGGGCACCTTCCCTGGATTACCAGGGGGGATACAGATTCCCTGGAAGACCACGACTCCAGCTACCTCGAGCACTTTGATGTCATCATCCTGTGGGAGCCGGTAATCAAGGATAGACAGCGCTTCGAAGCAATTATCACCGAGCTTGCAGCAAGCGGTACCGACGTCTACATCAGCCCAGGACGTAATGTCGGGAATCTCGCTTTCGGTGTATCATCGGAGAAGGTCCCTATGTCAGGCGTTTGCCAGGTTAGGAATGAGGCATCGCCACCGGTGTCAGATGACGAAGCACTGGAACTGACGCTGCCAGCAGACTGGTACGGGCACATATATTACCACATAGACGGGACGGATATCATGCTGGATGGCTCCGAACAAATACCTCTGCTTCAGCATAAAATAGTAGGCGGAGAGAAGGTCTATTTCATCGGTGCTGCTATGCTGTGTCTTCTTGATACCACTTCGGAGCTCGAAGCAAAGATGGCACTGGAGAGTATGTTATCACGCAGTCATCCCTATACGGACCCCACGATTACGCCGCTCCCCTCCGAGGTAACCCACGCATCTGATGTGATGACGGTAGAGATTGCCACGTCCGAAGATGGCTGGGTAATTCTCTCAGAGTCATACAGTCCATCATGGGATATGTATTTAGATGACTCGCCGCTTGCTTATTACAATATTGAAAACATGTTGGCGTTCTATCTTCCCGCCGGGCAACATACTGTGAAGGGTTATTACGGGTTGACTACACTTCAAATAATGTCAATCATGCTATCGTTTGTGAGTCTGATAGCAGTGTTCTTAATGCTACACATTATCCGACCTTTCCGGATATCAAAGACTACACTGAGGAATATCCCGTGGCGGACCGGTCACGGAGAATTTCACCATGAAAGCGCGGCCGGGGAAGAGACTGACATTTGTCGCCAGGTATAGATGTCATGAGGGAAGCCCACCGGTACAGGTATCCGTTAACGGTACTTCCATGGAACCGTGGCACTTTAACGCTTCTCCCGGTCAGTTCATGGAGACATCATTGGAAATACCACCAGAAATCGTGAATGAAGACATCGTTACTATTGAACTGAAATGGGACATAGGAAGAACGACCTTCAGGTGGTGGTCAGTAACCAGGCAATTACGTGGTTTATGACACAGGGGTAATGACATATTTTCGCAGGCTATGACTGATGCCTGGGGATGTCAAGCGTGGCAGGTTCCCCGGGGAAGCTGCGTCACAGTGATGACCATGGCAGAGGCGCCTTGCCCGTCTGGTTGCGGGCTCCTGACTGGTCGACGATATCTGCGGGGGGTGTTTTGGCTCAGAACCCTGCCGTTTGTCTCTTCCTGCGTACAATCACCCAGCCGACGGCAATGAGAACGGCGGCCGCGACGCCGCCGGCAATCCAGGTCCAGGCTGGTAGAGAGCCAAGCCCTCCGCTACCTTCGTCGCCAGGTTGCGTGGCATCCGTTGGCGCCAAGTACAGGTCCAATCCGTATGATCTCAGCCCGGCTAGGGAAGCTTCCTCCAGTGGGTCGGCTGGTCCCGGCCTGATGGCGCCCGCCGGGTCGGCAACCACAGTGAACAGAGTGAAGTGGTCCGTAAGGGCACTCAGCGTCACTGTTCCGTCCGGGTTGTTCACGGCCTGCACGTCCTGCAGCGACGCCCATCTGGCGCCGTTCCAGAAAGCAATGCTGAGGCTGTCCGGGTCGAAGCCGGCGGGCAGAGTGTCGGCCTCGACGGTGAACTCAATGGAGACCGGCACGACGAAGTCGGTGCGCACATCGGACCCGTCGGTGGCCTCGGCTGAGATTGAAAACCCGAGCGCCATGTCAGTCCCTTCGGGCACGGCCACTTGCTCAACGAGGTCATCCGTGTTGGTGATGGCGGCGACCCTTACCGAGGAACCCGAAGGAAGTGCCCCGGCCGGCACGGTTACCTGAGCCAGCGAACCGCCGGAGGCGACGCTGCCGACCACTACCTCGGCTTCGTCAGACACCTCGCCTATTGTGGGGTTCTCCTCGACGACTACCGGCTCGGCGACCGCCACGCTCACGACGGCGGTGATGAAGCCGGCAGCAACTGGCAGTATTCCTCCAGCCACCATGCCCACGGTGATGTCCTCAGTGAAATCGGCCTGCCATGAACCATCAGACCCGACGAGTATCCCGTCAGCAAACGCCGCCATGGTCGCCTCGTTGCTGGTTGGATCGCCGGCAATGACTACGACTGAGATTGTCTCACCAGCAGGGCCGGTTCCGCTGACGCGGTCCAACTCGTGGTCGACGCTCTCGATTGCAAGGTCGGCAAGCACGGCGGATATGGAGGTCTCCCCCCAGGTCACGGTGACTTCCATTCCGGGCTCAAGAACGATATCGAGGTCCGGCGACTCGGGTACGCCCCAGTTGGCACTGCCATTGTAGAAGTCTGCTACTTGAGAGTCCGTGAACAGGATTGAGCCACCGGCTGACGAGCGTACCGTCAGATTGACGGAGACACCACCGGCGTCGACGCTATCGACAATGACGGCGTTGAGGGCGAGGACAGCGGTTACGCCCGGTTCGACCATCTCTGCAGGGTACAAAGCGACCGTGGTGATGCCGCCTTTGTTAAAGGGATCAAAAGCGGCACGGGCGGCCGGGTCGTTCCAATCGACTGAGAAAGGATTATAACACGCACTGTCAACGAGGATATGGCTGCTGCTGGTGAGGTCGATGCTTGCCAGACTGAGGTCGAACTCCCAGTGCCCGGAGGTGTCGACGACGAAGTTGGGGAAGCGAGGATCGTAGCCCGGGCCATCACCTTCCGGGAACGGCCATGCAGAGCCGAATTTTATTGGTGCGACGCTCTCGTCGTGCGACTGCTTGTCTAGCCAGATGGAGAACTCAAGTCCGGCCCCGGGGACGCCGGTCCCGCGAATTGTGTCGGTATCAAAATCAACTTCATCGATGGTTAGGTGCAACACCACATGGGTCGCGGTTACCTCACCGTCGGTGACTCTGATCTCCATACCCTCCTGGAGAAGGACGGGAATGCCCAGATCGCGGAGGCTCCATGAGAAGCTGCCGTCGGCACGGGCGGTAGTGGTCGCTTCCGCGAGTTTCACACCTCCCGGGGCAGTCGACACCGTCATTGTGGCCGGCAGGTTCGGATTGAAGTGAACAGCGTCAACTGCTCCCCAGCCCGTATCGACACCCACGAAGGGAAACTGGACGTGCTTCGTCAGTTCAATGAGATAGTGGCCGCTGCTGCCGTCGGTGTCGGTTATCGCCACGTTGATGTCAAACCACGGCGTCCACTTGTCCCAGTGCAAGGCCATCGGCTCGCCGCTGACGGCTGGTCGGCCGTTGATTGTGAACGTCGCACCCGGGTCCGAAGTCACGGCGACCACCGTTATCGTCTCGGGCGCTACGCCCATACTTCGGTAGTCGCCCCCGTATTGGCCACCGTGTTCGTAGCCATCCGGCCCGACCGGTCCCGGATGCCACAGTGGAGAAGGCGACAACGTCAGGCTCTCCAGTGTCGCGGGGCTTTCCTGCGCAAGGGCGCCCTGGTGCGGAATGAGGACAAGGAGTAAGAGGAGCAAGAGGGCGAAGCATTGTGCTTTCATTGATAGACGCATAGTAGTCTCCTTCTGAATCTCTTCCCGCTACCGCAGTCTTCGGCAATCGTACTGTTCCCAACCTGTCTTGTCAACATAAATATGCTCCGGCCACGCCCGGCTTCGGTTGTTCCGACTAACGGATTGTACGGTCTGGCCTAATGTGAACCTGGCTTGCACAATCCGCCCGATTGTGTCCCCGTAGTGTACGGTGAGTTCCAGGCACCGTAAGGCACCCCAGGCATGCACAAAGAGCTAGTGTAGTGTCTCCGAGTTTTCTTTACAATAATTGTTGACAATAATGCGTCGTAGTAGCCGGTGCCTCATTGTAAAGCTATGTTAGAGACACTACACTAGCTCTGGCGCCGAAGCCCCGTTTCAATCAGCGCCAGCAGCGGCAGCCTCTGCACACGGACACCGTTGGATTCTACTATAGCATGTGGATGGACAGGCCACCACCTGTTCTCCGAAGGCCAATCTGCTGCACAGAGTGCTAACTGGAAGGATACACCCCTCCCTTTCTTACACCGCAATACGTTACACTACCTGAATTGGGAATATTATTGACAGACCATGGCATTTAGCTTACCATTGGCTAGATAATTCCTTGAAACAGGCGGCAGAACGATGATATGTAGTAAGGCACTTTCCCTCCTTACTGTGGCCGCTATCCTGGGCATGCTTGTAGCGGTCATACCTGCACAGCCGGCTCTGGCGGCACCAGCAATTCAGCTTTCGCCGGTATCCGGTGCCGTTGGCACCATGGTCACGGTGACCGGCACCAACTTCGAATCCTACAAGGGTGATAACCTCTCCATATTCTTTGGTGGCAAGGAAATCATCACCAGCCCGGTAACGGTCCCGGATAGTGGCCCGTTGACCAGCTTTGAGGTGCCGGTTACCACTCCACCAGGTCTGGCCATGGTATCTGTTATCGGACCGCTCGGTTCAACGCTGGCCAATGCCTCTTTCATGGTAGAAGCTTCGGAAATCTGGCCGGACACGAATAGCGGCGTTGTCGGGACTTCTGTAACTATCACAGCCCGGGGATTCTATGTTAACAAGCTAGTTGCCTTCTACTACAACCATAATGGGGTAACTACACTGCTGGGTACGGCGGTGGCCGATGCTACCGGTGGGTGCAGCTATACCTTTGTGGTCCCATCCGGTCATGCCGGAGAGCACCTGATCACAGCCAAGAACGATGACGAAATAGGAAACTGGGCCAGTACCACGTTCGAGGTCATTCCTCAGGCTGCCGTCAATCCCACGCAGGGCTCCGCTGGCGACATTATCGCAATAAGCGGTACCGGCTTTGCCGCCGGTGAAGAGGTGAGCATTTACCTCAAAACGACCCCGGTAGCCTACATCAATTCCGATACGTTCGGTAACTTTGAGGGCGTCTTCAAGGTGCCCTCCATGAGTAACGATTCCTACGCGATGAGGATAGAGGATGCCAGTCGGAACAGGGTGCTGATGCAGTTTCCCATCATCGCCGGCGCTCGTCTCAGCAGTACCGATGGGCATGTCGGCACCGAGGTCATCGTTAGTGGGAACGGATTTACTGCCGGTGCTGAATTGACTGTCCGGTACGATACTACGGAAGTTGCCCAGGTGTCAGTCGATGAAGACGGGTCATTTACCGTTACCTTTGAAGCCCCACCGAGTATCGCTGGTCAGCGTACGGTGACAGTCAGTGATGGTAACAATACCGCGGGGCTTGCATTCATCATGGAGTCGACACCACCGCTGGCACCGGTCCGACAACTGCCGGAACCCGGGGTCGAGATACGCTCACCTGTTATCTTTGACTGGGGGACTGTTGAGGACCTGAGTGCGCCGGTCACCTACACCCTCCAGGTCGCCAATGATGGTGAGTTTACCGACGTGGTCCTGGAGAAATCCGGACTGGCCACAACGGAGTACACCCCCACCAGTAACGAGCGACTGCGGACGTCCAAAGACGAGACCGTCTACTACTGGCGGGTGAAAGCTGTAGACGCCGCTTACAATGAGAGCGGGTGGTCCGCTATGGGGTCGTTTCGAGTGGTCGCCTCTTTCACCATGCCGAGCTGGGCCATCTATGTACTGATAGGAGTCGCCGTGGTGATTGTCGGTTTCCTCATCTACCGGTTGTGGAAACGCAACCGAAGTAGCTACTGGGAATAACCGGAAGGACCCGCCGGTCAGTTTAAGTATCGGCGTTGAGGATACGGATTACCCTGGTCTCCGCCCGGACGACTTCCATCCTGTCCACCCTCTTGACTGCTTCCTGTAGGTTCCCCTCTCTGGCGAGATGCGTCGTCATTACCAGCGGTACGAAGTCCCTGGAGACCGCCTCCTTCTGGATAACCGCCGCGATACTGATGTCGTGCTTCCAGAAGATTTCACTAATCTGGGCAAGGACCCCCGCCTGGTCAACGGCGCTGAACCTCAGATAGTATCGCCTTTCTGCTGCTTCGGTGATACCCAGCGATAGTTCCTCGGCCGAGCTTGGCATGGGTAACGACTCACCCCCGGCGATATCCAGCAGGTCCTTGACTATGGCATCGGTTGTCGGGTAGACGCCGGCTCCGGGAGCAACGAAACCGGATACCACTCCGTACTCGTCTTCGAGTTCGGTCCCGTTGTAGGCCCCCTCCAGAGTCCCGAGGAGGGATGTCCGGGGCACCAGCGCCGGGTGCACGGCAACATTGAATCTGCCCTCATTCTGCTCAATCACGCCGACCAGCTTTATGGAATATCCCAACTCGACGGCGTACTGGATGTCCTGGGCGGTGACGTTTCTGATACCTTCGATGGGGAAAGCCTGCACGGTACGGTAGGAATTCGTAATCAGGCCGAGGAGAATACGAATCTTGTTGGCGGTGTCTATTCCGTCCACGTCGTCCGATGGGTCGGTTTCAGCCAGACCCTTCTCCTGGGCTTCTTTAAGCGCCTGCTCGAAGCTTTTACCATCCCTGGTCATGGTGGACAGTATGTAGTTGGAAGTGCCGTTGAGGATGGCGTAAATGCGCCGGTAGCTCTTGGCGGCAACGCCTGCCTGCTGGAATTCGTGGATAAGGACGTGACAGCCGACAAAACTGGCCCGGAAACCGATACGCCGCTTCAGGTCCGCAGCCAGGCTGAATATCTCCTGTCCCTTGTGGGCAAGGAGCATCTTGTTGGCCGTTACCACGTCCTTGCCGTTGCGCAGGGCCTCGGAGATAATGCTTCCGGCTGGTTCGATCCCGCCGATAAGCTCGACGATGATATCGATAGCCGGGTCGTTCACAGCCTGCCGCCAGTCCGTTGACAGGTAACTCGCCGGGACTGTTACCGGGCGGGGTGTCTCCAGGTCGATATCGACCACCCGGGTCAGTTCCAGACCGGGTACCCCCTTCTCGTAGAGGGCTTCTACCACACCGCTGCCCATATTTCCGAACCCGATAACGGCTACCTTTTTGCTGGCTCCTGCTGACATAACACTATGCCCCCATCTTTACTGTCCCGGGATAGCCAATCTTATAGCGGTGACGAGGGGGGTGTCAAATGGGGAGGCAGACATGGTTTGGCTCTGGCTCTCTACTTCATGTACTACAACTTCACCAGACCACACATGAGTCATTGGCTAACCTGTATCCTAGAACCCCAGTGATGGCAGCAGGAGTATGTAATCACATTTGGACTGTAGAAGAGATTGTCAGTCTTAGTATTCCAAGATGAAAAACATCATGCTATAATATACATAGAATATCACGAGAGACACTCGGCTAACGGAGGTGAATTATGGGTGTCTTGACTGGACAACAGATAGAAGCATTCGTACAGACAAAGTCGCTTGGGATTGACCCCTTTGACCCGATTTTCAAAGCGCCTGCATCTTATGACCTGCGGCTTCATCACAAAATACTGGCAAGCCCAGTGGGTGAGAAGACTCTAGGTAAAGTAATTGATTTACGTGAGATGCCAGAAGGTTTTCCTATTTTGCCGGGTCAGATGATTGGTGTCTTATCTCTTGAAAAGTTAAGCCTACCTCTCAATATTGCTGGACGATTTGGCATTAGGTCATATTTTGCTCGTAAGGGACTAAATGCCTTTGGTGGCCTTCAGCTAGACCCAGGTTTTAGGGGTAGGCTTACGATGAATCTATTGAATGTTGGCCCTGAACCAGTATGTATAAAATATAAAGAAGCAATATTTTCGGTAGAGTTTTCCCGTCTAGAAGAAGATGCTGTAGGTTACAATGGGGAATACCAAGACCAAGAAGATTTCCCAGCAGACCAATACAACTATATACTTAACGCTAGAACCACGAGCCTAGCTGAAATTCCGATGCTCAGAAACGAACTTAACTTATTGTCTGGTCTATTTGAGGAATTTGGAGAACTGATAAGAGACCCAGACAGTGGATTAGAACTAAAGCCAGAAATTAGGCAACGACTGTTGGAGTCGTCCAAGAAACCTAAAGAATCTCTATTGTCATCCGAAGGGATATTGAGACAGTTGGGGTGCTAGACTCATGCCACTCATGTATGACCCTAACGCACTCGATGGGGTACCCAAAAAAGACGTGAAGATGCTTGTGAACAAAATAGAGTGGGTGTGGCAGCATCGTCACGAGATTCGTCACCTTGCCCTTAAAGACAATCTAATTGGTTATTACAAGCGAAGGATAGACCCTTATCGGATTATTTACTCATATGATAATGATAATGACACTATGATTGTTCATCTTATAGGAACTAGGGATGATATATATCAAGATGCACAGCGTAAGCTTTCCTAACTAGCCTACTCTCTCTTACTATCCCGCTCATATCCGTCTACAATTTCCAGCGATTCAAAATTATACACTACCCAATATCCGGTTGTGCTAGCCTGTCACCAGCAGTGCCATACTCAAAATGATACACTACCCACGGGCCTTCGCTAATCTTCCTTAGACAGCGTTACGCTATCTTGAACTAAGACACTCCGCTGTTAAATACCAGATTTCAAAATGATATACTACCGGATGACGAGGGGGTGTTAAATGGGGAGTGTCTGCTCTTTTAAGTCTTCCCCCTCGCCCCTCTCGGCGTGTAGCCATTCGCCGCCTCCACCAGCAGCGCCAGGCTCATCAGGAAGTCGTCGTGCCCCCGTGAAGCGTCTACATAGAAGTTCATCGTCTGGTTGGGCCGGTAGTGGCTCTTTGCCATCTCCACCTCCTGCCAGAACTCCCGGTATTCCGTCGAGCCGTCTCCGGCATACATCTTCAATCGACCTGAGTTGACCGCCGCCAGCAGGTCGAAGCCGAGCCGCGACTTTGACTGCCCCGTGAAGGTGAACGGCACCACCCGTGACCCCAGACTCTGCCTGAGAAACGAGCTCACCGGCTGGCCGATACCGGTGGCATCGACGACCACCCGGCGACACCGCCAGACGTTCTTCAGAATGTCCACCAGTTGTGGATAGAGCTCGGTGTGCTTCCGGCCGGTCCACCAGTAGTGCTCGACGACCCTGACCCGGGGCTGTTTCTGGATGTCACCGGCGTCAGGGAAGTCCAGTTCGCCAATGGTGACCACTGTCGAGTCCTGCCTGGGTCTGGCAGCTCTCAGCAGGGCATCCTCACCTTCTTCGGCCTCACCGGCGAGGTCGATACCGGCCACGTAGACCCGGCCGCGCTGCGGGGAGTGTTTCCGGGCGTGGTTGCCGCTTAGCTGTGCCCGTTGCTGGGAGGAAAGAAACCCCCCACCACCCCGGATGGGCAGCAGGCAGTACTGGGTCAGGAACAGGGGGTGGTCCTTTCCCAGGCGCTCCCGCTCGGCCTCCACGTGTGCCAGGTAGTCGGGGTTATACACGGCTACTTCCTGCCAGTCGTAGCGGAAGTGACGCTTGATGCCGTCCCGTTTTTCCAGTTCGATATTGGCCTGTTTCACCTCTTCGAGCAGGGTGGTGTCGTCCCAGGTAGTACCGTAGTGGACCGTGGTGACGTTGGTGGTCGCTCCCATCGGTTTGAAGTCCTTGGTGTACTTCTCCTTGCTGACATCCTGTGATTCGTCTATTTCCAGAAGGATATGGGCCGTATTACCCACGACATTCGCCGATTCATCAGCCGAAAGGAACACCGCCCGCGCGTTGCCCAGCCTGATGATGTAGCCCAGTTCACCTGTCCAGATACCGGCAAATCCGGCGTCGTTGAGCCGGTCTCTGAGTCGCATCATGGAAATAACGGTCTGCGGCTTGAAGGTGGGGCTGCACTTGACCAGGTTCCGCGCTTCGGCAATGTGAAGGGTCAGCAGCAGAAGCTCGATCTGGGCAGAGAGTTCGTTCTTGCCTCCCTGGCGGGCAATCTCCACGGAGAAGGTCAGGCCCTTTCTACCGAAGACGCTGTCCAGCACTGCCAGTGCTATCTCGCGCTGGTAAGGACGGAGGCGGTGAAATGAGAGCATAATTACACCATTACCCGGTGACTCATCACCTTCAGTGAGTTTTTCTCTACTACAAGTAGAGACATCATCTCTAGAAGTAGAGACATCATCTCTAGTACCCTGCCGTAAAGGGGCATAATCCCCCCTTCCCTTAATAAGGGAAGGGGAAGGCGCCGCCCCTTCTTAGGGGCCCCGCCTCTTCTGAGAGGCGCTCCATCTGGGCCGCACGGGGATAGGTCCCCAATCCCCTACTTGCTGAGGCCGGTCCCGATGCCGATACCGAGCGGGATGGCGACTTCTTTGAGGACATTGCCGATAGCCTCCTTCAGCCCCTTCTTCTCCTCTTTGGAAATGTTGTACCTCGTCTTGACGAGCCCCGCCAGCGTATTGGTCGCCTGCATGACCAGCTTGATGTTCTCCGGGTCGTGCTCCAGGAGCGTCTTTATCTTCACCCTTAGCAGGGCAATCTCGTCGTCGATGCCCTCAACGCCGGCCGCCAGCTCGAAGTCGAGCTTTTCCACCTCGTCCAGTACCTTGGAATAGAAGCCGTGCTTTCTAGCGTTCTGGTTGCCCTTTGGTGCCCCTCTTGTTCCCTTTGCTTTGGCTGGCATTTGCCTTATTCGCCTCCTTAAGAACGCTAGCAGTACCTAGCACAATGGTATGGGCCGCCAGGTCCCACCTCTGCTTCTCCACGGCTAACCTCAATAACCTCATCACGCCTCCTTTACATAACCTAAAAACAATTCACGCCTGGTTAGCCTCGATTTGTTTCCCATAATCATAATAGTACACCTGTTCTATTTCCGCCACAGTGTTTTGTCGCCGCCGGTTGTATACCGGGCGTACCTGGACGGAGTCCAGGCGCAGATTGATATTGGTATACCACCGTTGTACAATAGCCCGTGGAGGAAGAATGAGTCTTGCCCGTCAGCTACACGACCTGCAGGAGATCGACCTGGCCCTGAGGTCCAGGGAGCAGGCCCAGGCCCGGATTAGCAGCCAGCTCGGTGAGAGCCGGGAGATAGCACGGGTGAGGACGCGGCTGGCTGACGAGCAGAACCGTCTCGAAGAATTAACACATCAGCAGCATTCGCTGGAATGGCAAGTGGACGACCTCTCTGTCAAGGTATCCGCCACCGAGGAGAAGCTGTTTGGCGGCAGGATACGCAATCCCAAGGAGCTTGCCAATCTCCAGCGTGAAAACGAGGAAGTGAAAGCCCGGCAAAGCCAGATTGAAGACCG
Organism: Dehalococcoidales bacterium; assembly: GCA_035529395.1. Lineage (NCBI taxonomy): Bacteria > Bacillati > Chloroflexota > Dehalococcoidia > Dehalococcoidales > Dehalococcoidales bacterium. The sequence goes on from DATKWT010000049.1 coordinate 21,989, forward strand.
GGTGCTGGAGCTGATGGACCAGGTGGAGGCAACAACGGCGGCCGTGAAGACCTCTACCGCGGAGCTGGCCAGGCTGGAGGAGGAGTGGCGGGACCAGCAGCAACGACTCTCCACCGAGCTAACTCAACTCAAGGAATCGCACGCTGACCTCACGCAGAAACGCGCAGTGCAAGTGGCGCAGATTGATTCCGCTGTAATCGAAGTCTACCAGCAATTACAGGCGCAGAAGGGTACTGCCGTAGCCATGGTGGAGCAGGGCACGTGCCGCGGCTGCCAGATAGCGTTACCCACCACCGAGCTCCAGCAGGTGAGGGGCGGCGGCCTGGTCCGCTGTAGTAGCTGCGGTCGTATCCTTTACCTTGCCTGATTATGCATCATCACGGCGTGTCATAGTCGACAAGGACGAAATTACCACGACAATCCTTCACCATAGTAAATCGTGGCTGGTAATGACGGTTGGGGGCATCGCTTCCACCCTGTCATTGCGAGGGGCGTAGCCACGAAGCAATCTACGTAGCTGTTGTATAATGATAACAGGAACTCTGGTAATCAATGCCGATGGCGCCTCACGGGGTAATCCCGGTCCGGCGGCAATCGGTGCTACCATCAAGGACGAAAACGGCCGGTTGCTGGCCTCGGTCTCGCAGCGCATCGGCCGGACGACCAATAACCAGGCGGAGTACCGTGCCCTGATTGCTGCCCTGGAAAAGGCCATCAGCCTGGAGGCCCGGCGGGTGGATATCCGCCTTGATTCCGAGCTTGTCGTCCGGCAGGTCGAGGGCAGGTACAAGGTGAAGAAGGCGACTCTCCGCCCGCTCTACCTGCGGGTAGGAGAATTACTGGGCCGGCTCGAGGGCTTCACCCTGACGCATGTTCCCAGGGAGCAGAACGCTGAAGCGGACCGGCTGGCCAACGCCGCCCTGAAGAGAAGCTGACTTACCGGTGTGAGTCGGCCTGCTCCCCCTGATTAGCCTTATCAGGCAGGACTCCATACGGTTCACACGAAACACGCCACTTACAGACTATGGTACAATCTCTGTAAGCAAATTGCAGGACGGTGTACCGGATGGAAGAAAAACAGGTCTACCGGGGTATAATCAAGACGGGGCGTGGAGCGGGCGCAGGGGAAATGTCTGCCCCCGGAGTGCTTGAAGGGTTCCGGCAATTGACCGGACTTGCTGTCATACCGGGGACGCTGAATATAGACCTTACCGAAGTCTTCGACCTGTCCCTTCTGAGCTACAATTCCTCTGCAGAGCTAGGCATGACACAGATAGACCTTCGTGCACTGGGGATAGACTTCGATGGCGAGCAGGGTATGCACTACGGTCGGATAGCAATCGCTAATGAGTACCCCGGTTGTATTATCTGCTTCACGTGGGTCGACTGCCCCGGCATCAATGCCGAACTGGTCAGCCCCCACCATCTGCGCAACACTCTCAATCTGCAGGACGGGGACACAGTCGAGTTCACGCTGGTATGACCTGCCGGAAGGATACGCCCCTCTCTTTTTACACACAATACCTTACACTACCTCAGGCATAGCGGCACTTGACAGCCACAGGAGCAGGAATGTAATCTAGCTATTGGAAGTTGGCACTGGAGATATTTGTCTGTGCTGTTGTCCGCACCCCTGCACTTAATACACTGCTGGCTCTCTAGCGATGACTATTGGAGACTCACGGACAAGCACAAAACCGTCCTGAAGGACACGAATGGACTTTAGATTCACTGAAGAGCAGGAGAAATTCAGGCAGGAGGTCATTGACTTCTGCGATGCGGAGCTGCCCGGCGAAGCGGTAGCACCGGCGAGTTCACCTGCCTTCATCCAGAAGGTCGCCGGGAAGGGCTGGCTGTGTCTGTCCATCCCCGAGCAGTACGGCGGCCTGGGACGGGATGCCGTATGCCGTGTCATCCTCAATGAAGAGATGGCCTACCGTCAAGCTCCAATACCACTTGGCCTCTACGGTCGTTCGTTTAATCTCTTCGGGAGAATCTGCCTCAAGCATGGCAGTGAGGAACTGAAGAAGAAATGGCTCCCCCGGTTGGCAGGAGGCGAAGCCTTCGGCCAGTGCTATACCGAACCGGAAGCCGGCACTGATGTAACCAGGGTTCAGACCAGGGCCGTACGCCACGGCGACAACTACGTGGTCAATGGCCAGAAGATGTTCATAACCACCACCCACGTTCTCAAGCACACGTTACTGATGGCCAGAACCGACCCTGACGCTCCTGCCGAAAGAGGCCTGAGCATGTTCGTTATGGAGAACACCTCTCCGGGAATAACCATCAGCCCCCTGATGGGTATGGGTGGATACAGGACGAACCAGATTTTTCTGGACGATGTGAAAGTGCCCGCTGAAAACCTGATTGGCGAGGAGAACCGGGGATATGCCTACTACCTGGAGGATAAACCCTTCTATCTGCACAAAGAACAGGGTGCTGAGGTAGGAGCGGTACGGCGGGCTTTTGAGGACCTGGTCCAGTATGTCAGGAGCACCAGGAGGGACGGGCGCTTGCTCAGCCGGAGCCCGATGGCCCGCCGGGAACTGGCGGAAATGGCTACCAGCATCAGGGCGATGCGCACACTTTCCTACCGCATGGCCTGGATGGAGACCCGGGGACTTGACCTCTCTCACATTGCATCGGTAGCCAGGGTATTCAATGTTGAATCATGGCTGAAGTTCAATAGTGTCGCCATGCAATTACTGGGGCTAAGCGGACAGCTACGACGTGGAGCAGATAACGTGCCTCTCGGCGGTGCAATGGGCTGGCACTATGAG
>DATKWT010000050.1 GCA_035529395.1 Dehalococcoidales bacterium
GCGATTCATCCCTACCGTACGCACTCGTGGTACCTGCGCAAACTCCGACCCCTGGGACTGCCGCTGGACACGCCGGTGAAAGACATGACCGGGGAGCAGGTGGACCTGCTGCTCTACGGCGAGGAAGGCGAGTGGGTGCGGCGGCGTACCCGATATGGCCGCGTCCGAGAGTACTTCCGGGGCTGGGAGGGCGTGATTCCGGGTTTGCAGCGTCTCCAGCACGACACCAATTCCGCGTACTCGCGTGCCAAAATAGAGCAGTACGTGGTGACCGGCGAGTGCCCCACGTGCCACGGGAAGAGGCTTAAACCGGAGACCCTGGCGGTTACTATCGATGGCGGGAACATCGTGGACATCAGTACGATGTCGGTTGCCGGGGCGCTGAGATGGGTAAACGGCCTCGGTGGTAATGGCAAGCGCACCATCCTCAGCGAACGGGAGCAGGTGATTGCCCACCAGATACTCAAGGAGATAAGGACGCGACTGGGTTTTCTTGAAGACATCGGCCTCGAGTACCTCACCCTGGACCGGCCCTCGGCGACACTGAGCGGTGGAGAGGCACAGCGGATACGGCTGGCCACGCAGATTGGCAGCGGGTTGATGGGGGTACTCTACATTTGCGACGAGCCGACAGTCGGCCTTCACCAGGTGGACAACCACCGGTTGATCGAGACCCTTAAGAGGCTCAGGGACCTGGGCAATACTGTCCTCATAGTCGAGCACGATGAAGCAGTGATGCGAACTGCCGACCATATAATCGACATGGGGCCGGGGGCCGGCGAACACGGGGGATGGATTGTCGCTTCCGGGACTGTGGAGGACATAATCGAGTGCCCGGAGTCAATCACGGGGCAATACCTCGGAGGAGTAAAGTGGATTCCCATGCCCGGGCAGCGGCGACCCGGCTCGGGGGAAGAGATTGTCATCAAGGGGGCGCGACAGAACAATCTGAAGAACGTGGATGTCCGCATTCCCCTGGGGATGTTCGTCTGCGTGACCGGTGTCTCCGGCAGTGGCAAGAGTACCCTGGTTGACGAAGTCCTGTACCGAAAGCTGGCACAGGTGCTGTACCGGTCCAGGGAGCCGGCCGGCGAATGTGACGAAATCCTCGGCGTGGAGCACATCGACAAGGTAATCAACATCGACCAGTCTCCCATCGGGCGGACGCCACGAAGCAATCCCGCTACCTACACCGGGACCTTCACCCCCATACGGGAGCTGTTTGCCACCGTCCCCGAGGCACGGATGAGGGGCTATGCTCCGGGGCGCTTTTCCTTCAATGTCAAGGGTGGACGCTGCGAGGCCTGCCGGGGTGAGGGCTTTATTGAAATCGAGATGCAGTTTCTGCCGGACGTTACCGTTCCCTGCGAGGTGTGCAAGGGGAAGCGCTACAATCGGGAAGCGCTGGAAATCCGCTTCAAGGACATGAACATCGCCGAAGTGCTGGACATGACGGTTGAGCAGGCGTTGTCCTTCTTCGAGCATTTCCCCAAAGTCAGCAGGAGGCTGAAAACGCTCAACGACGTGGGGCTGGGTTATATTCACCTGGGGCAGCCGGCACCGACCCTTTCCGGTGGTGAGGCGCAGCGGGTGAAGCTGGCCACGGAGCTGTCCAAGCGTGCTACCGGCCGCACGCTGTATATGCTGGATGAACCGACCACCGGGCTGTCTTTTGAAGATGTGGCTGCCCTGCTGGGGGTGTTGCAGCGGCTGGCCGATGCCGGTAACACTATCGTGGTCATTGAGCACCATCCTGACGTGGTCAAGAATGCCGACTACATCATCGACCTGGGACCGGGGGCCGGGGACGAGGGTGGATACGTGGTGGCGACAGGGACACCGGAGGAAGTAGCCCAGGAGAGTGGTTCGTTGACCGGCCAGTATCTGACAGGGGTGTTGTCGCGGGATGCGGAGCACAGTCTGGCAGCAGGATGAGCCGGAGCAGACTGATAGCTGACGGTTGGTGCCGATATCTTGTGTTATACTGAATGGTAGAGACCCGAAGCCAGTCGGATAAGGACACCGTCCGGTAAGGAGGGTGAAGAGATGGATAGAGAAGAAGCGCTCGATTCCGTACAGGCCAACGTTGAGAACGAGAATCTGATCAAGCATATGCTGGCCACCGAGGCCCTGATGCGTGCCCTGGCGAGGCGTCTCGGCGAGGATGAAGAGGTGTGGGGACTCACCGGTCTCCTGCATGACGTCGACGTGGAGCTGACCGAAGGCGACATGGGTGCTCACAGCAAGCTGGGGGCGGACCTGGTCCGGGAGATGGGTGCCAGCGAGGAGATAGCCCACGCTATTCTCTGCCATAACGAAGCACACGGAGTCCCCCTTGAGACCACGCTGGATAAAGCCCTATTCTGTGTCGACCCGCTCACCGGCCTGATTACGGCGGCTGCCCTGATACTGCCGGACAAGAAACTTGCCAGCCTCAAGGTAAAGTCGGTAAGCAAGAGATTCAAAGAGAAGAGCTTTGCCGCCGGGGCGAACCGGGAGCAGATTGCTACCTGCACTGACCTGGGTATCGAGCTTGACGAGCTGATTGAACTCGGTGTGAGTGCAATGCAGGAGATTGCTCCCAGCCTGGGGCTGTAGCAGGCTAATGAGAAACCCTTTCGACCAACCCTTTGCAGCTGGGACAAGCCCCCTTTGGGCAGAAGACGGGTCAAGGGGGACACCCCCTTAGACCCCCGTTCCATAGGGGTTGCACCCCTCTGGACACCCCAAAACGGTGTGGGGGCTAGTCTGTGGGCGGGGTTTGTTTGCACCTAAGGGAGTGCAGGGGAACAGGGGCTGCTGATGGTCTCTTTGTAGACACGCATATTGCCGTAAAGGGCATGGCTACGTCAATGAAGTTCTAAGACGCCACACTAGCCGAAGCTGATTAGCGAGCCTTCCGGGGTCTTGGTGACGTCGATGCGGGCGGGGAAGGCGTCCCTCAGTTCCTCGATGTGGGTGATGACGATTATCTTGTCGAAATCGTCCTGAATCGAGTTTATGGCGTCCCGCAACCTCTCGATTCCGATACTGTCCTGGGTACCGAAACCTTCATCTACTATCAGCGTGGGCAGCGGGGCACCGGCACGTCTGGCGAGCAGCTTGGAAAGGGCGATGCGGATGGCGAAGTTGATACGGAAGGCCTCACCGCCGCTGAACATCTCGTAGTCCCGCGTTCCCAGTTCGTCGGCGATATTGATGTCCAGCGTTTCAACGGTATCGCCTTTCTTTGTCTCTCGCTGGGTCTCTATCTTGACGTGCATCCGGTTGTCCGTCATCCGCCCCAGGAGCCTGTTGGCCTCGGTCTCAATTTCGGGGAGGGCGGTCTCTATCAGCAGGGCCTGAATCCCCTTCTTACCGAAGGCTTCCGCGAGTTCACGGTAGATGTCTTCCTCTTTGCCTGCCTGGGTCAGGCGCTTCTCTCTTTCCCTCTTCCGCACCTCGAGTTCGGCGCAGTGTTCCAGCTTGCCCCTGATTCCGCCAATTGTCTGCTGGGCACGTTCCTGCCGGGCAGCCAGCGTGCGGTGCTCACTTTCTGCCCCGGCCAGATTATCGGTGACACCGGGGAGCGAGGTAAGCGCGCGAAGAAGCTCTTGCTTCTTCGCGTCATCCTTTTGCAGGCTGAGGCGTAGCTCGCGACTGGCCGTTTCGGCCCTGGCGGCGGCTTCTTTCTCCTGGTCGATGAGCCTGTCGGCCTCTGCCAGCTTCCGCATGGGTTCTTCGTATTGCTCCAGGTCGGACATCTGGAGTCGCACCTGCTCATGGTGCTGGGGGTCGTAGTCCAGCCTAGTGAGTTCAGCTTCGATTTCGGCGAGCAACGCCTGCTCGTCAGCGGCGAAGTCCTTTCCGGCGAGGCGCTCTTCGATTTCGCTCAGTCTGTTTCTCTCTTCATCCAGATGTCGGCCGGCCTGCTCGGCCTCCACGGTCTGCCGGGCAAGAAGGGTGACCCTGCCCTGTAGCGTCTCTCGTTCCTGCTTCAGCCTTGTCTCCAGCAGGGCGATTTCACTCTCTACGGATTTTAACGCTACCCTGCTATCGGCCAGCCCGGTCTCAGCCGAGCGAAGGGAACCGGACTTCTGCTCTCTGTCGGTAGCGTACTTTGCCTCAATGATTCGCACCCTGTCAGCGCCTAGCTCCGTCTCGCAGAGAGGGCATTTCGCGCCGTGCTCGGTGAGCAGGAGGTCGAGTTTCTCGGCAATCTCCTCGATTTCCTTCTTGAGTTGTGTCTTTCCGGTCTCCAGAGTGTGCATACGGGTGCGGAGTTCCTGGCTGGTCGTCGTCTTCTGCCGCAGTGCTTCATCTTCCTCGGACAGGTGCCGTAGCTGGTGCTGTGCCTGCTGCAACTCGGTCCGCAGTTCCGGCAATTCCCGAGACGTGGTCTCCAGCTGGCTAATCTGGCTCTGGGCCAGGGCATGTTCGGTGAGCAGACTCTGGCTGGCCTCCTTGATTTTCATGTCCAGTTGCGTTCTCTGCCGTTCCAGGTTGAGTGATTGACGGGACTTCCGGTAGAGTTCGTCGCTTGCCTTCCGGGCTTCAACTAATCGGGCATGGCCGGACTCGATGCTGTCGCGCCGGTTGAGCAGGTCTTCATGCTCCCTGATTCGGGTGATCTGTTGCCTGAGTTGTTCGTACCACTGCTCCAGCGTCCGCGTCTGCTGGTTGATTTGCTCGTCAAGCTGGGTAAGCTGCCCCTGCCTGGTTTCCAGCGATTCCTTCTGCCGGCGCAGGTCATTGACCCTGGATTCAGTGCCCTGCATGGTAAGGGATATCCGGGCAAGGTCGGCTTCCGCCTCTTCAAGGTCGGTTTCGTAGGATGGTTTTCGGGATAGCTCTTCCAGGATGTCCCTGATAGTGCTCTCAAGCTGCTCCTTCTCCGTTTCGCGCTGCCTGGCGAGTTCTTTCGCCCGGGTTTCAAGCCCGTCGTAGAAGGAGAGCCCCAGGATGTTGGCCAGCACCTGCTTGCGTCTTGCCGGGTTTGAGGTGGTGAACTCGTCGGCGTGGCCCTGTCTCAGGTAGGCGCTGTTGGTGAAGGTGGGGTAGTCCATGTGCAGGGTGTCGATTATCTTCTGCTGTGTCTCGTGGATTGTGTTGCCGGTTATCGGCCTGAAGCCGTCCTCCGTGGCTATCTGGAGTTCCAGGATGGTTTGCCCCGATGCCCGACGGCTCTTTGGCCGTGAGTGCCTGCGTATAATGCGGTACACCTGCTCTCCCACGGCGAAGTCGAACTCCACGGCTACCTCGGTCTCACCGGTGTGGATAAGGTCATCGTCGCGCCTGGCGCGGGTCTGCCCCCAGAGAGCCCAGGTCATGGCATCAATCAGGGCGGACTTACCGTGGCCGTTGCTGCCGCAGATGCTGGTGGTGTGGATTCCGCCGAAATTGAGCGGCGGCACGTTGTCGCGGTAGCACATGAAGTTGCGGACCGATAGTCTGATAGGAATCATATTGGCTTATTGTAACATAGTCCGAGGTGGTGTTTCTGTTGGTGACCCGATAACGGTGCCCTATTGAAGGGGCCCCATCCCCTTTATCCCCTTCCCCTCGTAATCATCGGGATCATTGTCCAACCATGCGTACGATTATTTGATACCATTTCACTTTTCTATTAAGAATTAGTTTTTCCTCGCAACTATACGGGTAAATGTAAAATTGCCTCCATCCGTTTCAAGCATTTCTACATCACCGCTTCTTTTTAAAATACCAGCTTCTTTAAGAGTTTTATCCCACCTCAGCCACACGTCGTATCCATGTGGCATAGTATCAGCAACTTCAATGGTAACTACGCCGGATCTGCTCCAAAGCTGACGCCACCATTCAGGATTGTGATGTGTAAAAAGGTACGGCTCCCAATAGGGTTTTAATTTTTCTGGTATGATGCTCTCAAATTCCTCCTTTACACCTGGGACAACAATCCCAATTTGTCCACCCGGCTTTAAATATCCAACTATATTAGATAAATACATTTCTTCTGTGCCAAAATAATGATAAGCATCCAAACTGATGATAGCATCAAAGAAATCGTGTGCAAAAGGCAAATCGTGAGCCTCCGCATGTATAGGATAGACCAAACTTGACACACCCGATTCTTTGATTCTAAGCCAATTTTCAGTCGCACTTATCCATAAATCAGTTGCCCAAACATGTACTCCAAACTCTTTGGCAAGGAAGATAGAACTTACTGCTTTACCGCAACCTAAATCAAGAATCTGCATACCTGGCTTTAGATCAATTGATTCTGATAGATATTCCGCAAGCCAAGCTGAACTAGGTCCCATTTCATTTTCATTTAGCCACTCAATATCGTACTTGGATGATAGAGGGAACTGCTCAAGGGTGAGTGCTTTCTGTAGCTGTTCTTTTTCAACCAATGTTATCAACCTCTTAACGAATAAACATGGGGATGTTCACGTGGGCTAATAACCACGTTTGACAATTAGCCAAGTTGTTACACCATGATTATTCTTGCGCATTACCAGGTAATTCTTTTCCTATCTGGTCATCTGGCGCTAATACAAGTAGAAGTAACATATCGGCACCGGCTTGAGTTTTCCCTTTGATCTGTTTTCTAATCAGTTTCTCTATATAGGATATAACCGCATCTACCTTTTCAATAAGTTTACTTAGATTTACTGATTCAAATAGCGTTGAGTTCTATCATATCATAGGTGGTTTTGGTTCTTTACCTACGGGATTGATAATCGGAATCTGTCGTGCGAATACCGTTCCAGGAGCCAGAGAACAGGTGTACCATAAATCGTTTGTTGGATTCGGTATAGCCACCCAACTTAAGGTTCCCCATACTGGTAGCTCCTTACTGATTAGATTACTGATCTCATTATTGAGGTGCTGGACAGTATTTCGTGAAGCCTCAACTTTTTCAGCCTCTCTAAATAACAGATTTAGACTCGGAGTATTTTGCTTGACCCCTCGCATTTGTCTCAACAACCCGCATAATCGATACACAGAGTCGATAATAGCCCAGGCATCTGAAGTGGCACGTACTGTTAAAACGCCTATACGGACTTTTTTCTTCTGAATCACGCTATTTGCTAATGTGAGCAAGGTCTTACATAACCTGCCGTAGGCAGTTTCGGCTATTTCAACAGAGAATCTAATCCCATCCAAGAATAGCATTTGTCTGCGATCTAGATTCTTGGGAAGCCGTTAAAATACTAAGCGGTTTCTCATTATTGGCCTATTGTAACATAATATGGGGTACATATTGCTCCGTAGAGCCGTGGTTTTTAGCGCGACGACCCCATCCCCTTTGGTCTGTCTGATTTCCTGGAGTGAGGGGCAGGTAGAGTGAAATAGGCTTTGACTCTCTGTGGGTTCCCTGTGGCAGCAACGAAGGTGCACGGAGGCTCAGCTTGACAGTGGCAGTCCTCGCTCTCTAAAGTGTCCAGTACGGGACGAAGCAGGACAAGGAGGCTTCCGATGAAGGCTACCGAGGGACAGATAGGCCGGGTCTTCGTGATACGGCTTGAAGATGGCGATGTGGTACCGGATTGCATTGAGCGTTTTGCCGAGGAGAAGGGTATAACGGCCGGGCAGGTCATCCTGATTGGCGGGATTGGCGGTGGCGAGGTGGTGGTTGGGCCGCGCCGCTCTGACGAGATGCCGCCGGAGCCGATGCTCCTGCCCCTGGACGGTGCCCACGAAGTGGCTGGGGTGGGCGTGCTTGCTCCCGGTGAGGATGGTAAGATGGCGCTGCATATCCACGCCGCACTGGGGCGCTCCGGCAAGACCACCACCGGTTGTCTGCGCCCCGGAGTGACCACCTGGTTGGTGGGTGAAGCCATTATATTCGAGATACTGGGAGTTGACGCGAAGCGCGTCTTGAGTGAAGAGACCGGGTTTGCACTGCTGGAGGTCGTACCGAAGTGAGGGTGTGACGGTCAACGAGAAGCTGCTCTTGCGTACTTCGTGGGGTGGCTACTGGGTCTATCGTGCCTGTGTCTTCAGGCTAGAACCCCTTCATCACGTGGAAGAGACGAGAAGATAGGTTCTAACCCCTCTCAGAGACTCCTCTCCTACTCCAGGTAGTCCTTGAGCTTGCGGCTGCGGCTGGGGTGGCGGAGCTTGCG
>DATKWT010000051.1 GCA_035529395.1 Dehalococcoidales bacterium
GTCGCCCACGCAGACGACACGGTCGGATACTATCTGTGTCCCGGCGAAGAAGTTGGACAGTGTAGGTTGCAGCGCCAGAGCCACGGCCAGACCGCCGAGGCCGAGACCGGCGATGAGCGGTGTGATATCGATGGTCAGGTACTGCAGCAGGACCAGGCCGCCAAGCAGGTAGATTATCAGCAGTACTATCCGCCGCAGGAAGCGGACAAGACCTTCGTCGACACGCTCCTTTCTGCGTACCCCGCGAGACCTCAGCGACCACTCCAGAAAGGCCGCGACGACCCGTGCCAACCCGAAAAACGCGAAAGCAATCAGTACGGCGATGCTGGCGCTTCCCAGTCTACCACGCCAGCCGGCCAGATAAGAGGGAGTGGCCAGTGCCAGGATAATGCCTTCGCACACTATGAAGAGGAAGACCGCCCTGGTGAGATTACCCACTAAGCGGGGCAGGATTGTGGCTTTGCCCCGGCCCTTCCGCTTCCGCTGTACCCTCCTCATCAGCAGGAGTACCAGCCAGGCTACCAGGACAGAGAGTAAGAATATCCCGAATGCCCAGGCGGCTTCCAGCAGCGGAGTTCCCTCTACGAAATGCGGCAACATTATCCATCTCCCGGTACGCCCCGGTGACCTCTGAGGCGTTGAGTGAACTTTACGTGGCTGGTACGGTGTCTGTCAAGCCGTGTTCGTGGCAGTCTTCTAATGCCATACGGTACCGGGAGCTTCGTCCCTTCTTAGATAAAGAGTTGGAAGACTGGAAGCCGGTGATGGCGGTGGCGCGGCTGGTAACGTTCATAGAGGCAGTGCTTCGACGGCGTGGGTAGCGTCCACGGCTCTCCCTTTGCCTAGGCGTAGTGGCAGGCCACCTGGTGTCCCTGTGTGCCCACACCCCTCAGATCCTGGGTCTGCTGCTGGCATTTCGGAGTTGCCGCATAGCACCTGGGGTGGAAGTGGCAACCGGATGGGGGATTGACCGGGCTGGGGAGATCACCCGGCAACAGGAGAATCTTGCGGTTCCGCTCCGCTACCGGGTCGGGCACGAGGACCGCGGAAAGCAGTGCGCGGGTGTAGGGGTGGAGAGGGTTATCGAAGATCTCCTCACAGTCCGCCGTCTCGACGATCTGCCCGAGGTACATCACGGCGACGCGGTGGCTTATCTGTCGCACCAGGGCGAGGTCGTGGGCGATGAAGAGATAGGTCAGTCCGCGCCAGGTACGTAGCCACATCAGGACTTTGAGGAGCTGTGCCTGCATGGAGACATCGAGGTGTGCCAGGGGATTATCGCACACAATGAAGCTGGGATTGACCGAAAGGACACGGGCCAGTTCGATACGCTGTCGCTGGCCACCGCTGAATTCGCTGGGGTAGCCCTGGGCCATATCAGCCCGCAGGCCAACAAGGACGAGTAGCTCCGCCACCCGTTTATCCAGTTCCTTACCGCTGGCCAGGTGGTGGACCCGTAATGGCTCGGCAATGACCTGGTGGACACGCATCGTGGGGTCAAGCGAGCCATAGGGATTCTCGAATACCATCTGCATGTGCTGCCGCAAGTTTCTTATCTTGCCGCTACTGAGTTTGCCGAGGTCAGCACCGTCGAAGAATACCCTGCCACTGTTGGGCTTGACCAGCCACAGTATAGAACGCCCGAGGGTGGTCTTCCCACAGCCAGTCTCACCGACCAGCCCGAGAGTCTCACCCTTCCGTATCCGCAGGCTGACGCCGTCCACTGCCTTCAACTCGGCAACTGTCCGCTGAAAGACGCCGGCTTTGATGGGGAAGCAGGTACGGAGGTCCTGGACTTCAACCAGTATGTCGTTTGTCTTCATCTTCAGGACCCCGGGACACAAAGACCCTGATTCTGCGCTCGAAGACACTGCGCGGCAGGAGTACCCGATGCTGGCAGCCCTGACATCGGATGCCGATATCGGCCCCGAGCCTGACTACCTGCCATTCATCGCTACCGCAGGGGTGCTTCTTCTTGAGGCGAACGACGTCGCCCAGTCTTATCTCGGTGACCATTGGCTATCACGCTGGAAGGGTGGACCGGTGCTGGTTTATCTCGTCGCGCAGGGTTGCGGCGGCGTTTCGGGCCGCGGTGTCGAAGTCCTTCCCCCGCGATGCGTAGAGGACCTGCCGTGACGAATTGATGACCATTCCTCTACCCTGCGCGTTCGCTCCCTGGTGGACCGACTGCGCCACGTCGCCACCCTGGGCACCAATACCGGGAACGAGGAAGAGCATATCCGGGTGGCTCTTTCGGATTATGCCCAGCTCACCGGGATAGGTAGCGCCGACCACCAGCCCGATGTTGCCGTGTGTATTCCACTCTGCAGCCTTGAGGGCTACGATTTGATAAAGGGGGAGGTAGTCTCTACCGTACCGGCAGCGCAGGTCCTGGAAATCGGCCGCGCCCGGATTTGAAGTACGGCACAGGATGAATATCCCCCGGTCCTGGTATGAAGTGAAAGGCTCCACGGAATCAAATCCCAGGTACGGATTCACCGTTATAGCGTCGAAGCCGAGGTTATCGAATATGGCGCGAGCGTAGGCGGCGGCGGTATTGCCGATATCGTTCCGCTTGGCATCGGCTATGACCGGAATCCCAACGGGTATGTGTTTCAGAGTCTCCCTGAGGGCTTCCTGCCCCGCTTCCCCGAGGGCTTCGTAGAAGGCAAGGTTGGGCTTGTAGGCACAGACCAGGTCGGACGTGGCATCAACTATCGCCCGGTTGAAATCGGACACACTGATGTTCTCCGGCATACGCTCGGGGTCGGGGTCAAGCCCGATGCAGACCAGGCTGTTGTTCCGTTCTACCGCGTCGTTCAGCTTCCTGGTAAAAGACATCCAGCGCCTCCTTGCTGTCCGGGTCCGCCGGTGTACCTGATATTAGCAATACTGCTATGCAGCGTCAAGGGTCTTAACGAATTAGCGGAATGTGACTTGAATCATATTCGGCGTTCACACGAGGGTCTACAATAGAGTTGACCACAGGGAGATGGCGGAGGTTGGCAACAAAGGGTCCTCTGATGTGGTGGCTTGAAGGGCGTGGTTGTGGAGAGGTACGGGATACTCCCTGAGGTCGGCTTCCCGCCGGAAGGTGGTGGTGGTTGAGGTTGGGTGGCCGGCGGGAAGCTTCAAAATAACACCGAACTGATTGTGAAGGTTTCCTCGGCTATCGCCGAGGAAACCTTTTTCTATTATCACAAGGAATGACGTTGTCAGGTTCTGTCAATTGCCATGATTCCATCAAATTGACTTGGTTGCATCACTGGACTAATATTAGGTGGAGTCTTGCGAGGCCTGCTCGCAAGCGAGCAGGTTGCAGGAGGGGAGGAAAGTGACCGAAGAGCAGAAAACAGCACGCGCGTTTCCCGGTGAGGTTGATGAGGAGACCCTGAGGGCCGACCTGGAGGGGTACCGTCAGCTGGCGCTGGAGCTTGGCGCGACAGATGCGAAGGTCATACCGGCGGAGTGGGTCAGAGTGGACGAGCGGGTGAGGCTCAAATGCATGATACCTCCCTGTCCCAACTACAATCGGTGCGGGTACTGCCCGCCCCATACGCCTGAGCCGGAGTTCATGCGGCAGGCACTGGGTCGGTACCAGTGGGCGGTCCTGTTCAAGCATGATACACCTGCCGAGGATTTTACCGATTTTACCCGGTACTACCCTCACGGGAGACAACACCAGAGGAAAACCGATGAGGTTGCCGCCAAGATTGAGAGGGCAGGATTTGCCGATGGCTACCGTTTTGCCCTTGGTTTCGGTGCCGGTGGCTGCCGGGATACAATGTGTAACGGTGGCCTGTGCCAGATGCTTGACAGTGGCCGCTGCCCACACATACTGATGGCGCGCCCTTCCATGGAGGGCGTAAGCATCGATGCCATCGACCTGGTGAACCGGGTGGGCTGGACGATATATCCCATCTACCGGACGATGGACCCATCCACGGTCCCGAGCGGCATATCGGTAGGGATTGTCTTTATCTATTAGTGCTGGCTAACGGGGCGGCGGTTACCAGAAAAGGAGAGACCGGTGGCAAAAGACGTCATTGATTTACTGGAGAGCTACATCCCGGCGGATGACCCCAGGAAATGGGCCAAGCTGGCGAGCACGGTGGAATCGCGCCGGCTTGAGCTTATGCTGCTCAGGGAAATCCTCCTCGAGTTGCGGGAACTGAACAAGGCAAAGTGCGCCTAGCCCGGATAGTCCGGGCATCCCGTGATTCTGGTTTCAGGAGGACCTTTGGCAATGGTAGATAGACTTCCCTTATTCCCACCGGGGAGTGAGGTTAATCAACAAGACCACCTCGTTATTGGCGGCTGCGATACCGTAGCGCTGGCGGCCGAGTTCGGTACGCCCCTGTACCTGTTCGACGAAGCCGCGCTCCGCGCCAAATGCCGTGAATTTATGGACGAGTTCGGCGGGCGCTACCCTGATACTGTCGTTGCATACTCCTGCAAGGCCTTTCTAAACAAAGCCCTGCTGCTCCTCCTCACCGAAGAAGGCCTGGGGCTTGATGTCGTCTCGGGCGGCGAGCTTGGTATTGCCCGGTCGGCAGGCTTTCCGATGAACCGGGTCTACTTCGCCGGTAACAACAAATCGTCGGAAGAGATAAAGCTGGCTTTAGAGTCGAGGATTTGCCGACTCGTCGTGGATAACTTTCATGAGCTAACACTGCTGGGAGAGTTGGTGCAGGGGCTGGACTATACGCCGGAGATACTGCTGCGGTTGACTCCGGGGGTGGACCCGCATACCCACAAATACCTCAGCACCGGCATCATCGACAGCAAGTTCGGCGTTCCCCTGGTCTGCGGTGAAGAGGCGGTAGCCCAGGCAATGTCCATGCCGGGAGTGGACCTTATCGGCCTGCACTTCCACATCGGGTCCCTCATCTCGGAGGTCGAGCCGTACCGGGAATCCGTCCGGGCCATTCTGGGTCTTGCTGCTGAGATGAAGCGCAAGCACGGGTTCGAGCTCAAGGAGCTGGACGTCGGCGGAGGCTTTGGCGTCCAGTATACCCTGGACTCTCCGGCAACGCCGATTTCTGTTTTTGCCGAAGCGATAACATCCTCTGTCATCGACGGATGCCGTGAGTTGGGACTGGAAACGCCGCGGCTGGTGGTCGAACCGGGGAGGTCTCTGGTGGCGCAGGCCGGTGTTGCGCTCTACACCGCTGGCGTGGTCAAGGACATACCGAATGTCAGGCGGTACGTCTCGGTTGACGGCGGTATGGCGGACAATATCCGCCCGGCGCTCTACGGTGCCCGGCACGAAGCAGTGGTGGCCAACAAGATGATGGACGAGGAGGCGGGAACGGTGACCATAGCCGGGAAGTTCTGTGAGCCTGGCGATGTCTTGATTCGGGACATCGCTCTGCCGGAGGTGGTGGCCGGAGATATCCTGGCCGTGGCGGGCTGCGGTGCCTATTGCCTCACCGAGGCGATGAACTACAACGCCTCATTCAAGCCGGCCGTAATCATGGTCAGGGAGGGCAAGGCGCGCCTCATCCGACGGCGCGAAACGCTGGAAGACCTGACGCGGCTGGACGTGGTGTAGGAGATTGTGCTGTGTGGAACATAGTCGGACAGGATAGAGCGGTATCCTTGCTCCAGCGCAGCCTGGCAGCGGGTACGCTGTCGCATGCCTATCTTGTGGTTGGACCGGCACATGTTGGCAAGATGACCCTGGCGATAGACCTGGCCCAGGCGGTGAACTGCGAAGGTGGTGAGCCTCCCTGCGGCGAGTGCGACTCATGCCGGCGAATCACCGAGGGGAAGCACGCCGATATAAGTGTGACCAGTCTGAACGATATCGGTAACGAGGAGAACGGTGAAGACGAAGTTGCGGGGAAGGGGGCACGGACGAAGATTGGCGTGGGGCAGATTGACCAGATTCTGCACTCGGTGAGCCTGCCGCCGTTTGAGGGCAGGTGCAAGGTCTTTGTTCTCGATGGTGCCGAGTTCCTCTCGATAGGGGCAGCCAATCGCCTGCTGAAGACCCTGGAGGAACCCGAGGGCAACGTGGTCTTCGTACTGCTGACGACTAACGAGGGTATGCTGCCGGTCACGGTTGTCTCCCGGTGCCAACGGGTGGAGCTAAGGCCAATGGGGACTGGCGAGATAGAGGCCGCGCTTACTTCCCGATGGGGTGTAGAGCCGGATAGGGCCAGGCTCCTGTCCCGGCTTGCCGGCGGACACCTGGGGTGGGCCGTATCGGCCGCGAGCGAAGGCAGCCTGCTCCAGCAGCGTGACGAGTGGCTGGAAGGGATGCTGGCAATCATCGATGCCGGATATGAGGACCGCTTTGGCTACGCTGCCCGGCTGGCAGGCAGGTTCAGGCGGAATCGCAGGGAGGTCCAGGAGCAGCTTGACCTCTGGTTGGACTGGTGGCGCGACCTGCTGCTGGTGAACGTGGGATGCGGTGATGCGGTTGTCAATGTTGACCGCCTGCCTGTCCTGACCGAAATGGCGGGTAGATACAGTCTGGCCCAGGTAAGGGTCTTTATTGAGGATATTCGGTCGGCCGGCGAGCAGCTAAGGCTGAATGCCAATCCCCAACTCGTGCTGGAAGTATTGATGCTGAGCATTCCGGAGAGGGCTGGAGCAGCGAACCCGGCGGCCAGCTAGAGGTAGACTATGGCTGAAATTGTTGGTATACGGTTCAAGATAGCGGGTAAAATCTATTACTTCGACCCCAACGGTATCGACCTCGAAGTGGACGACCGTGTGGTGGTCGAGACGACGCGCGGTCTGGAGGTCGGGCTTGTGGTCATCTCCTCCAAGGAGGTCGCTGCCAGCGACGTGGTCAAGCCACTGAAGCCCGTAGTGCGCAAGGCGGAGCCTGACGAAATCAACCACGCCGAGCAATATGAGGAGAAAGAAAGAGAAGTAATGGCGGAGTGCAGCCAGTTGATAGCAGAGATGAAGCTGCCGATGAAGCTGCTTTCGGCGGAGTACAGCCTTGACGGCCGGCACCTTACCTTCTTCTTCAGTGCCGAGGAGAGGGTGGACTTCCGAGAACTGGTGCGAGAACTGGCGGGACGCTTTAAGATACGCGTGGAACTGCGTCAGGTGGGGGCACGGGACGAGGCCAAGCTCCTGGGCGGCTTCGGGCGGTGTGGTCGTCCCCTGTGTTGTGCCAGTTTCCTTTCCGAGTTTACGCCCATCTCCATCCGGATGGCGAAAGAGCAAAATCTACCACTGAATCCGATGAAGATATCAGGTGTCTGCGGCCGTCTCCTGTGCTGCCTGGCCTACGAGAATCAGCAGTACCGTAGCATGAGGGAAAAGATGCCCAGAGAAGGCCGGCACGTGACCACTGCTATGGGGACAGCCAGGGTTCTGGGTACAAATCCGCTGAAGGAGACGGTACTGGTAGAGCTGGAGAGCAAGGTGAGCGTTGAGCTACCGCTCAGCGAGATATCCCTCGGTGAAGAGGCGGAGAGCGGACCGGCACCCAGGCCAGGCAGGAGACAGAGGAGGGGCCGGTAACGCAGGGGCTGTGACAGTCCTGCATCAGATGGGTCCTGGAGGGTGAATTTACCTGGTTTGTGTTTGAATAGGACGCGATAGGTCGGCACTTCCGTCGACTGCTAATGGGGGAGGTATCTCTGCCACTCCTCCCGGGTCTCCAGGTAGTGCGATGGGATGTAGGAATAGCGGTTGCCCCGCGGCGTGGTAGGTGGATGGAGCAGTTTCATCCCCGCTTCTTCCAGGGTCTTTCCGGCCTTGCGTCGATTGCAGGATACGCAGGCACTTACCAGGTTCTCCCAGGTGTGCGGGCCGCCCCGAAAGCGGGGGATAATGTGGTCCAGGGTTAGCTGCCGGGTTTCCTTGCCGCAATACTGGCACGAATAGTGGTCGCGGTTGAAGACCTCCAGACGGGTAAGTCTCCTGCTGACCCGGAAAGGGCGTTTCACCAGATAGGGCAGGCGGATGACTGAAGGTACCGGAAACTCGCGAGTAGCCGTGTATATTAGACCGACGCCGTTTTCCAGCATCTCAGCCTTACTCTGGTAGAGTAACACTATCGCCCGTCGCGCGCGGCAGATATTCAGTGGTTCGTAGTTCTGGTTCAGTACCAGAACAGGAAGGTCTATCGTCGCCAAATTCCCTCTCCGTCCTGCAGAAGCCTATTTTACTACGGATGTCCCGGTTGTGTAAATAATGGCGAAGGTCTAACGGTTTCTGCTGCGATGGGGTGCTCTTCTGTGGCTGGAGGCGTCGCCACGGTAGTCCGGTGCCGTGATGTTAAAGAGCAAGCTTATCTTGGGGTCAGCCAGTCTGGAGCTGACACGGTTCTCAATTTCCTCCAGTGAGCAGGAAGTGGTAATCACCGTTGCCAGCCGTGCGTTGTAGCGGTGGTTGATTACCTGGTACAGCTTCTCCTCTGCCCAGGGGGTAGTCGTCTGCTCGCCGAAGTCGTCAAGTATAAGCATCGGGGTGCTCCTGACGCCTTCGAAGAGCCCGTCATAGGACGTCTTGCTGTCCGGACTGAAGGTGGAACGCAGGTGGTCAAGGAAGTCCGGCACGACAACGAAGAGGGCCGGTTTGCCATGCTGGTAGAGATAGTTGACAATCGCGGCCGCCAGGTGTGTCTTACCGCAGCCGTTGATGCCCTGGAATACCAGCCAGCCGTCCGGTGATTTAGCGAAGTCCACAGCGAGACGAAATGCCATCTCCAGGTTCTGGCGCTGTTCGAGGGGCAGGTTGACCCGTTTCCAGTCGAAGCTGTCAAAAGTCATCTTCTTTTGTAGCTCAAACTCGGGGTCCCAGCTTGAAGTGGACAGGGCTGACTGCCTGGTGCCGATGATGTATACCTGGCATAACTCCGGGTCCGTGAGACGGGTGCGCATTCTCTCATCGAGTTCCTCCGGCGGAATCATGGTGACGACCACGGTGGGCAGCCGGTTGTTGAAGCGGTGATTGATAAGCTGCTCCAGCTTCTCCGTAGCCCAGGGGGTGCCGGACTGCGCCCCGAAGTCGTCCAGGACGAGCAGCGGGGTATTGCGGACCTGTTCGAAGAACTCGTTGTAGGGCATGTCGCTGTCCGGGCTGAAGCTGGAACGGAGGTGGTCAAGGAGGTCCGGGGTGGTGATATAGAAGGCCGTCCGGTCTCCGGCGATGCGGTAGTTGGCGATTGCGGCGGCGAGATGAGTCTTGCCGTTGCCGCTGGGACCGGCGAGGACCAGCCACCCCTCCGGATTATCGGCAAATGCCCTTGCTGCAGTAAGTGCCCGACCGAAATGCTGCCGGCTGTTGATGTCCTCGTTCCTGCCTTCGGGGATGATAGTGTCAAAGGTCAGACGGGTGAGCGGGCCGAGGTTGCTGTACTTTTGCAGGCGTGACTGGCGTTTCCCTTCCTGGTCCTGCCGGACGCACCGGCAGGGAATAACACGGCTGTAGTCCGGCTTTCCCGTTGGCAGAAGGGGATGGAGGAACCTGGCCCCATTGCAGATAGGGCATACCGGTCCGGCGGGTGCGTCCTCCGGTTCCTCACCGGAGGGTGCGTCTGCCTGTGGTCCTGGTATATCTGCCAGGACCTGTTTGCTCAGTATGTCGCCGATATGCTCCAGGGCCACTATCGCTGCTTTCCTTCACTCCAGAATAGGGTCAGTACACTATTATGTCTCCCTATCGGGAGACAGGCCTTAGCGCCGGACCATGTGTCCGTATTTACCCTTGATGAACTTGTCCGGGTCTGCTTTCCCTGCTCCCCGCTGCGTGTCTTCCTTCCTGCCTTCGGTTGCCCAGCGCTCCAGTATGCGGACGATATACCGCCAGTTCCGCTTATTCAGGCTGACGGCTTCCCTGATAGCGTCCTCAATCCATTCTCCGGGGTATTGTTCCTCGGCTTCGCGCAGTTCATCGGCAATCATAGGGGTCAGCATACCGATGTTCTGCTCGTAGAGGGTGAAGATATTGGGTGTTTCCTCCACTTCGGTACCGGCTGCCTTTCCGGGGGCTTTCAGCCCGGCGAGGGCGAGCTCCCCGCTCTGGATTTTGGCCAAAGACCGTCTATCGGACTCGGTGTTGAGGAAATACACTTCTTCCGGCTTGTCGTCCATGCTGAGTGCCACTCGGAGCACCGTACTGCGGTCGACTGCCATGTCAAGGCCGCGTCTTAGTACCTCTTCCGGTGATTTCCCTTCCTCCTTGAGCCCGCCCATGAGGACGGCATCACCCAGAAGCTCCCGGTAAGCGGCAAAACGGGGAGAGCCGCGCTTACGGTAGAGTATCGAGAAGAGGTGCAGTGTCACCTTCAGTTCGGCGATGTCCCTGATTTGCGGGACAAGCCGGTTTATGAAGACGTTGGGGACCGGGGTGAACTCCATCCTGGCCGGGAAGCCATTGAACTGCTTCATAATAAGCTCGGTTCCTGGCTGGCGATGTTCTCGAACTTGGCTAATCTCGGGACGAAGCGCAGGCTCAGGTCGCCGGTAGGGCCGTTGCGGTGTTTGGCAACGATGACCTGGGCGATGCCTTCGGGATAGTCCTTGTCCGGGTATTGCAACAGCCAGTCTTCCTCGGTGGGGTAGTAGTACTCGTCGCGGTAGATAAAGAGGACGACGTCGGCGTCCTGTTCGATGCTGCCGCTTTCCCTGAGGTCGGAAAGTTGGGGGCGGTGGCTCGTACGGCCTTCGACCGCCCGGCTTAGCTGGGATACCGCTATCACCGGCACGTTGAGTTCACGGGCCAGTGCTTTTAGGGAGCGGGTGATATAGCTGATTTCCTGGACGCGGTTCTCTCCCCTGCCCTCTCCCTGCATCAGCTGGAGATAATCAACTATGACAAGGTCAATGCCACGCTCATAATAGAGACGCCGGGCCTTGCTGCGCATCTCCATTACCCGGAGCATCGGGGAATCGTCGATGTATATCGGTGCCTCGGAGAGAACGCCGATAGCGTTGAACAATTTTCTCTCGTCCGCCTCCAACTGGTGCTCAAAACGCAACTTCCTGAGATTGATGCCGGACTCGCTGGCCACCAGGCGCTGGGCCAGCGCCTCATTTGCCATTTCCAGGCTGAAGAGTGCCACGCAGGCGCCCTGTTCTACGGCGGCATTTCGGGCGACGTTCAACGCCAGGCTGGTCTTACCCATGCTGGGTCTGCCGGCGATTACGACAAGGTCGGAGCGCTGAAAGCCATCGAGGAACTCGTCCAGACCACGAAAGCTGGACATTATCTGAGCAAGTGGCTGCCGGACATCGTCGTCCGGTTGGGGTGGGGGTTCGAGGTACTTCTCCAGCACCTGTTTGATGTGGACGAAGTCGGTGGAGCCCCGGGCGCTGCGGAGCTTGTACAGGGCATCCTCGGCTCGGCTCAGGGCGGCATTGATATCCGGGTCTGCCTGGTAGCCGATATCCGAGATACTGTCTGCGGCGGTAATTAATTGCCGCATTATCGACAGCCGGTAGACAATCCGGGCGTAGTGCTCGATGTCCAGTGAAGTAGGGACGATAGATATCAGGTGGGAGAGATAGGCAACACCACCGATAGACTCCAGCTTCCCGAGCCGCTCCAACTCCTGGGCTACGGTTATCTGGTTAATGGCTTCGTTGCGTTCATAGAGCGAGATGCAGGCCTGGTAGACGAGCCGGTTCTGCTCGCTATAGAAGTCGCCAGGTCGCAGCAGGACGGCTGTCTCGTAGATAGCTTTTCCATCTATCAGCAGCGAGCCACCTACCGCCTCTTCAGCGCTAATATCATGTGGGGGCAGTCTGTCATTGTTCACCCCGCACTCTCCTTCCGCCGGAACGGTGGACGATGGTCGGATTTCCAGCAGGGTCCTTGTTCCGCATCTGCTGAAGACCGGTTCAGGACTCCTCGTCAACGACTGTCAGTATTATCGTGGGTACTATTTCCCTGGCCAGCCTTATGGGCACTTCATAGCTCCCCAGTTGGCGGATGGGGTTCTCCAGTTCGATTTTCCGCTTGTCGATAACACAGTTGGTGGCCTTTTCAATCTCGGTAGCGATATCAGCCGGCGTCACCGAACCATAAAGGCGGTCTTTCACCCCGGACCGGGCTTTGAGGGTAATCTCCTGGCCGTTTATCAGACCGGCCAGTTCGAGCATTTCCGATTCGGTCTGGGCGGTAATACGGGCACTTGCCTTTATCCGCGCCTCGATGACGTTCATCATCTTGGGGTCTGCCCGTGCCGCGAGCTGCTTTGGTATCAGGTAGTTTCTCGCGTAGCCATCAGCTACGTCTTTTATGTCACCGCCCCTGGCGACATTATGTACATCCTGCAGGAAAACAACTTTCATATCTACTCTCTTTCTCAGTGATGATGGTGCAATTATACTTCATCCCACGCAGAGGGGGTCAAGGCTTTTTTTACTGTTCCGTGAGATACTTTTCGGCGTAGATTGCGGCGGTAGCACCGTCCCCGGCAGCCGCTATCGCCTGTCGGGCGGAGTTGTGGCGAATGTCGCCGGCGGCCAGAATACCGGGTATGCCGGTCTCCATCTTTTCGTTGGTGATGATATGGCCGATATCATCCAGGGGCAGAATCCCCTTGAGGTAGTCCGTGTCCGGTTGGAAGCCGATGGATACAAAGACCCCGGTTACGCCCAGCATGGACTGTTCGCCGGTCTTTACATTACGCACAGCCGCTCCCTCGACGAAATCATTACCTTCAATCCGCTCGACAACGCTGTCCCACCTGAATTCAATCATGGGCTCCGCAAAGGCCCTCTCCTGGAGAATACGACTGGCACGCAACTGGTCACGGCGATGAATCACGGTTACGCCGGAGGCGAACTTGGCGAGGTGCAGGGCTTCAGTGATGGCGGCATCACCGCCACCGATTACAGCCACCGGCTGTTCCCGAAAGAAGGAGGCATCACAGGTGGCGCAGTAAGACACGCCTTTGCCGATGAATTCCTTTTCGCCGCTGACACCCAGTTCCTGTCTTCTTGAACCGCCGGCGATGATTAACGCCCGGGCAGTGAAGTCGCCCTCGGTGGTCCTGACCAGTTTCCGGTCTTCCTGTAGTTCGAGCCCGCAGACCTCGACGTAAAGCATTTCCAGTCCGAACCTGGCCGCCTGCCGGTTGAGCAACTCCCCGAGTTCGGAACCTGAGACACCGTCCGGGAATCCGGGGAAGTTCTCCACCTGCTCGGCATTGATAATCTGGCCGCCTACCAGTGCCTTTTCCATGAGCAGGCTGCGGAGCCTGGCACGCGAGGTGTAGAGTCCGGCGGTCAGGCCTGCAGGGCCACCACCGATAATGACAATCTCGTAGATGTTGTCTCCATCCGATGTCATGTCCCAATCTCCATTTCAGCTTCAACGGCGTCAATCATCCGGCGAATATCAAACTGCCCGGCAATCCTGAGACGACCGTTGATGAGTAGCAGAGGTACGGACAGGCTTCTCTCCCGGATTGCCCCCCGCCATTCGTTTACCTGCCGGTCATCAGTACCGCTCGCGAGGTCGAGGTACTCCAGACGGGCTTCGTTACCAAACCTGTCCTTAATCTGCCGTGCGGCCAGGGCGACGGCATCCGGTGAAGACCAGTCCGTTCCACAACCGGCGTCGCAGTCCCTGCGGCTGCTTTCATTTATGATGCTGATTGTGACAGTTGCTTCTGTCAATAACGGCACCCCTGTTCCCGCTGGCTACGTGTGGCGTCCGCTTGCTACTCCGATGCAGCAAGCTGGCTCTGTTGGTCCTTTATTATCTGGCATACGGCACTATCAACGCTTTGCTTGGCGAGACCGATGGCGTTCCTTATAGCCTTGGCATGGCTCCGTCCGTGAGCTATGATAACGTTACCATCCACCCCGAGGAGGCAGGCCCCCCCGGATTCCCGATAATCTATCCGCCTGACCAGGGAGCCGAGGCCGGTATCAAAGATTTGATGGCGCGACTGCATGTGACGGGCGTTGGCGAATACCTGGCCAACGTTGCGCAGCTGAAGGAAGGTATCACCCAGCCCTTCGAGAGCCTTGAGGACAATATTGCCGGTAAAGCCGTCGGTCACGATTACATCGGCCCCTCCTCGTACGAGCCCGTGCCCCTCGATATTACCCACGAAGTTGAGGTCTGTTTCCTTGAGGAGGGTATGGGTCTCCTGCATCAGGTGGTTTCCCTTGCCCTCTTCCTCCCCATTATTGAGCAGGCCGACGCGGGGAGAGGGGACACCGAGCACTTCCCTGGAATAGATGGAGCCCAGCCGGGCGAACTGGACAAGGTATTTCGGCCGGCAGTTGGCATTAGCGCCGGAGTCAATAAGCAGGACGGGGGCGGTGACGTTGATATTGATAATGCTGGCAATAGCGGGACGTTCGATGCCTTTAATCCTGCCAAGGACGAGAAGCGCCGAGTAGAGCACTGCACCGGTGTTACCGGCGGACACAAACGCCGCTGCCTTTCCCGTCTTTACCAGATTGATGCCCATCATGATTGAGGAGTCCGGCTTGTTGTTAACCGCCTCTATCGGCGACTCGTTGTCATCAATGGTCTGAGTGGCATCAACGATGGTCATGTCCAGCTTCTTGAGGTAGCGGCCGGTCTGTACGTGAAGCAGGTCTTTTCTGCCCACGAGGGCAATCCCTATGTCATAGTCCTGGGCAGCTTTGACAGCTCCCTTTACTACCTCGTGGGGGGCATATTCTCCGCCGGCGGCGTCAACAGCTATAATCATTTGTTACCTCAAGCGGCTATTCCGTAGCCGCCACTCTATGCGGCTATTCTGTAGCCGCCACTCGCTCCCACATATCGCAACGCCCGCCCCAATGGGCGAGAGCCTTGCCATTAAGGGAAAGCCGGGCAATCTCACAGTTATTCGGACAGGCTTTGCATTCGAATGTGGAGGTGCTGTACTTCACCTCACTCTGGTCAAATCCCTTGAAATGGCTGCTGCTATCCCCGGTGGCCATCTCCTCGTGTACCAGCAAGGCAGCGCCAATAGCTCCCATAATCTCATGGTGGGGTGGGACAATAATTTCCATACCGAGTTCTTCCCGGAGAGCCCTGATTATCGACTGGTTGAAGGCGACCCCGCCCTGGAACATGATTGGCGTTTGGATGTCTTTGCCCAGCCCCACATTGCTGAGGTAGTTGCGCACCAGAGCCTGGCAGAGACCGTAGAGGATATCTTCAACCCGGTGCCCCATCTGCTGCTTGTGCACCATGTCCGATTCCGCAAAGACGGTGCAGCGTCCGGCGATGCGCACCGGGGCACTGCTCGCCAGCGCTCGCTGGCTGAGTTCTTCGATGCTCATATCGAGGCGCAGCGCCTGGTGGTCAAGGAAGCTGCCGGTGCCGGCGGCGCAGACGGTATTCATGGCAAAGTCAGTGACTATACCGTCGCGGACGATGGTTATCTTACTATCCTGCCCCCCGATTTCCATGATGGTCCGGACGTCGGGGAAGTAATGCAGGGCGGCCACTGCGTGGGCCGTAATCTCGTTCTTGACCAGGTCCGCACCAACGATTACGCCGGCGAGGTAGCGGGCACTCCCGGTTGTGGCCACACCGCAGATGTCGCAGTCTGCGGGAAGCTGTTTCCTGATTTCCCGCAGTCCTTCCTGTATCATATCAATCGGCCTGCCCTGGGTCAGGAGATAGACGTGGTTAACCAGCTCGTCGTGCCCATCGAGGACGGCAAGTTTGGTGGTTACCGAACCAACATCAATCCCGAGGTAGGTTTGCATCACCACTCCCTTTAGCGCCCGCTCTCTTGAGCGGCCACTCCCTGGGGTCTGCCACTGTGTGCGCGGCGCTTCCTTATCAGCAGGTCAACGAAGGCTTCCAGCCTGGTCAGTACTCCTGCCTTGGCTATCTGCTCATCGCAGAGTATCGTCAGCACCGGGATCTTCTCCCTGGTTGAAGGCATGATATTCTGGGCTATGATTTCGGGCATACAGGTGAAGGGCGCCAGGTGCACTATGCCATCGTATTCTTTAGCATGAAGCACCTTTTCACCGACTGATTCCCAGCCATCGCCACCGATATCTCGCTTCAGATAGGGGCGGGCTGCTTTGTGAATCCGGTTCTTTTCGTTGATGCCGAATGGGTTGAGGAAGAAGCTGAACTTGGTCCATTCGGAAACGAAGGTTGACCGTCTTACCTCCACACCCAGTCGGCCCAGCTCTTGCTCGATGTCAAAGCTGGAGAACGGCTCCAGCAGTACATAGAACTCGCCGGTAATGCCTACTATCAGCGGCTGTGCCTGCTCGTCCCTGGGTACCCGCTCCAGCCGGTTAATATAGTCCACCTCTACCCTCTTCAGGGTATCATAATCATCGGCCTTGTCAATAGCGCTGATTGCATGGGAGTACAATTGATTGGCGGTACCCTTGACCAGTTCCACAGGCCGTACCTTCTGCACCACGCGTTCTACGCGGTCCACGCTGGCAAGTTTGGACAAACCGAAGCGGATGGCGGATATAATCCGGTGCCACGGAGCATCACCGGAGACTTTTCGGATGATACTCATCAAACCGAGGAACTTCTGCTCCGATACACCTATCTGGATGACTTCGGTATCATATCCCAGATTGTGGAGCACCTGCTCCTGGACTTTGCCGTAGTATCCGAGGCGACAGATGCCATCGCCACCAGGTATCAGCAGGGTATCAGCCCCCTTGTCGG
This sequence comes from Dehalococcoidales bacterium, assembly GCA_035529395.1. Classification (NCBI taxonomy): domain Bacteria; kingdom Bacillati; phylum Chloroflexota; class Dehalococcoidia; order Dehalococcoidales; species Dehalococcoidales bacterium. The sequence continues at coordinate 16,603 of DATKWT010000051.1, forward strand.
CGGCTTCAATCAGGTTGCCCAGGGTCATTTTGAAGGGAATGCAGAGGCCCTCCGGGGAGTATCTGGCACCTAGCGACAGAGTGCGCTGTGTATTGGTAGGCGGCATAATAAATTCGACACCCAGCTTCTTGAAGATAGCCTTGAAGGGAATGAATATATTGCCCATGTGGGGCGTACTTACACGCATAGGGCCACCCGTCTCCTCTTCCTGCGGTGAATCATATCAAGAAACGCTTCCAGTCGCGTAATCACACCGGTCTCGGAAGTATGCTCTTCAAGGGTGATGCACATGAAGGCAGTGGTCTGCTGATTTCCCGCCTCACGGCGCAGTATCTCCATCATCAGCGAATCGGGCCCGCAGCCAAATGCCATGATACCGATAACGCCATCAACCTCATTCCGAAGATAGTGTCCCCCGGCACCGACGACGTCTTCTTCGTACGTCCAGTATGCCCTGCCCACCAGTCTGGCTACGGCCGCTTCGCGTTCGTGTTCGGTAAGCATCTCCGGGGTGAGTACCCTGGCACCATACTGTTCCAGCCGTTGGATAAGCTCGTAGTTGACATGCTCATCATAGAGGAGGTAGGCGTGTCCGATGACGGCGATGGTCGCTGACGGTGTGGCCGGGGCGATTGATGGCTCGTCCGGCTTTCTCCGGGGAATACCCGTGATGTCATCAATTGTCTGGAGCGGTGTCAGTCTGCTTTCGGACATCAGTCCCCGGTAGCTGATAAGGGTCTCCATGGCAGCCATGGCCGCTTCCCTGACCCTGAGCGGATTCCAGCTAAAGTGCCGGCCCAGCCCGTAGACAGACTGGTAGAGATAGCGCTTCCCCCGGTTAACGTCAATCTCTATCTCCAGTATTGGCGGAGACTCGGGGACAACCGCCCTGGTCATATCAGGCAGTCCCAGGAACTTGGCGCAGTTGTATGTCCTGCTTTTAAGGCTGCGAATCGCCGGGATGAAGATGTAATCGCACTTATCTACCAGAGACAGGACATGGCCGACGAAGACCTTGACCGGCAGGCAGGTATCGGCAACGACTCGTGCAGTACCTTTGGCCAGCGTGGTACGGCTGGTTGGCCCGGAAGTGACTACTTCCGCCCCCAGGTGCTCGAAGAAGGTCTTCCACATGGGGTAGTACTGGTAGTAGAGAAGTGCCCGGGGAATGCCGATGGTAGTCATTTCGCTCTCTCGAACTCCTCTTTCAGGGCGGCCAGTTTTTCCGGACGGGTGAGGAGGTCGATTACTGTCATTGCCATCGTCTTGGCGGCATCACACAGTCCATCGATAGCTTCTTCAGTGGCAGCGGCCGCAGCAAACTCAGGGGAGTGCAGCAGTACCTTTCGGGGTGCAATGGCGATTGTGGCGTGGATTGACGGTGCGACCTGGCTGACATTACCCATATCGGTACTGCCGAAGGCACCGCTGCGGTCGACCAGTTGCACCTGCCGCCCGAGGCGCTCCATGTTGCCGGCAAATAGTCCGGCGAGAATCATATTATTGCGCATCGGGGCGTAGCGCACGTCATCCCATGTGTATTCCAGCCGGGCACCGGTGGTGGCGGCAGCCCCCTGAAAGCAGCTAAGTACCTTCTCCTGTAATTCATTGAGGTAGCTGTCTTGCTCAGCGCGGACCATGAACTTGCCGGCGCTGTAATCAGGGACAATATTGGGGGCCTTTCCTCCATCGGTGATGATTCCGTGGATGCGTGCCGTGCTCTTGATGTGCTGGCGTAGTGAGTTTATCCCGGCAAAGGACAGGAGCATCGCTTCAAGGGCGTTAATGCCCCTTTCAGGATAGGCGGCAGCGTGGGCCGCCTTTCCGAAGAACTCGATGTCCAGGTTCTGGCAGGCAAGGGCGTAGGTTGTGGCGTTATTGACCACGCTCGGGTGCACCATCATGGCTGCGTCCAGGTCGGCAAAAGCCCCTCTTCCGGTCATGATTACCTTGCCGCCGAAAAGTTCCTCGGCAGGGGTGCCAATCACGACAATACGACCGGTCAACTCGTGGGCGACGGACCGGATGGCTACTGCCGCACCGACTGCGCTGGTGCAGATAATGTTGTGACCGCAGGCGTGTCCCACTCCGGGCAGGGCGTCATATTCAGCGAGCAGGGCAATAACCGGCTTCCCTTCGCCGTAGCTGGCACGGAAAGCGGTCGGTAGCTCACAGATACCCCTTTCGATGGAGAAGCCGTTCTGCTCCAGGTATTCGGTCAGCCAGGCGGCTGCCAGAGTCTCACCGAAGCCAAGCTCGGGATTGTCATGGATTCTCAGAGCAAGCTCTCTGAGTGGGGTGCGGCGAGTGTCTATCTCGTCGATGACGGCGCTCTTCAATCGCTCTATGTCCAAACTACGCCTCGTCTTCGGAGTGGTGATTGCGCTTCATGGAAGCTGGAGTAAACGCACTGGATAGGAGTCATTGGGGCAGGAATTACTGTCCTTATTATATCTCAGGGTAGCGGGGATTACTAGGTACTGTACTCGCCCGTTACATTGGTGGCACTCCAGTACAGCCGATGCCGGTTGCCACCGGAGAGAACCTGTGCGGTCAGTCATGGTACCGGCTGCCTGCACAAGAAGATAGCTTTTCCTCCCTGCAGGGGTGCCCCGTCCGGGAGCAGTTTGGCGTTATGCCAGTCTCTGTTGCACCGTCTGAGTGGTATTCAGAGCGGGTGGTTTTGTATGGTTTCTCTTGCATCTTTAGCGGGGTTATGGTATACTCTGGTCACTACTTAAGTGGGCCTGAGTCCCACTTTTTTTCTTGAATGAGAAGTTGAAAAATGGAGGCCTGACCTGAAATGAAGAGCGAGTTTCTGCTCGCTATCACGCAGCTCTCTGCAGAGAAAAACCTGAGCAAGGAAGTGGTCATCTCTGCGGTGGAGTCAGCGCTGGAGTCGGCATACCGGAAGGACCACTTTGCTGCTAACCAGAATATAGAAGTGAAGATTAACCCGGACACGGGCAAGGTTGAGGTATGGGCTGAAAAGGTGGTTGTAGAGCAACCTGATGATGAACGGAAGGAAATATCCCTGAATAAAGCCCGCCTGATTAATCCTGACGTGCAACTGGAAGAGACGGTAATGGTGGAGGCTACCCCACACAATGCCGGGCGCATCGCTGCCCAGACGGCCAAGCAGGTTATACTCCAGCGACTTCACGAAGCCGAGCATAGTGCCATCTTCGAGGAATACGCGGACAAAGAAGGGGACATTATCAGCGGTGTGGTGCAGCGTATCGAGCCCAGACAGGTCCTGATAGAGCTTGGTCGGACCGAGGCGGTGCTCCCTCCGGCGGAACAGATGCCCAGCGAGCGGTATCGGGTAGGCCAGAGGCTGAGGGTGCTTCTTCTTGAGGTAGTGCAAACCAATAAGGGGCCCCGGGTAATAGTATCACGTTCCCATCCTGACCTCGTGAAGCGCCTCTTCGAAATGGAAGTGCCCGAGGTTTTCAGCGGAGCGGTGGAGATTAAGTCGATAGCCCGGGAGGCATCACACCGGACGAAGGTAGCTGTGGCCGCCCGACAGGAGGGTATCGACCCGGTAGGATGCTGTGTTGGATTGCGTGGCATCAGGATACAGAATATCGTCAATGAACTGAGCGGTGAGAAGATAGACGTTGTGCTGTGGAATTCGGATACTGCCGCCTTCATCGCCAGCGCACTGAGTCCTGCTCAGATAGTCAACGTGGAGCTGAACAAGGCAGAGGGTGTGGCTACGGTGATTGTCCCTGACAGGCAGCTTTCGCTGGCCATCGGGAGAGAAGGGCAGAACGCCAGGTTAACAGCGAAGTTATCCGGCTGGCGAGTTGATATCAAGCCTGTTTCCGTATATGAGGAAGAGAAAGCAGAGGCAGAGCGAGCGAGGGCCGAACTCCAAGCGGTTGCGGAGGAGACAGGTGAAGTCGAAGCTGAACCTGTAGAGGAACCGGCAGCCGAGTTGCTTGTTAAGGCTGAAGAAGAGGTCACCGTCGAGGCGGCAGTGCCGGTGGCGGAAGTGCCGGTGGCGGAGGTGCCGGTTGAGCTTGAGACTCTGGAACCAGAGATAGCGGAGGAAGAAGAGCCGGAACCGGAGCCGGTGAAGGTTGAAGAGGTTGAGGTGGTCGTGCCCTTTGTAGTGCCGGTAACCGCAGGGACGTCCGAGATACGGTTTGCCGAGGATATTATGCCGGACCGTGGTTTCAGGAGGAAAAAGGAGAAAAAGAAAAAGACGGCCCGGACCAAAGTCCAGGAGAGTGAAGAGCAGAGGATGAAAGGGGTACGCCGGCTGGCAGTTACCGAAGTCCCTGTGGATGATGAGGAAGAGGCCTGAACACAGCCAGAAGGTCACCAAGCATGTGCCGCAGCGGACGTGTGTGGCCTGCCGTCAGGTAAGAACCAAGCGGGAACTGATTCGGCTGGTGCGGGTCGATGACGGTAGAGTGGAGGTAGATACCAGCGGCAGGAAAGCGGGGCGCGGGGCCTACCTGTGCAACACACCGGAGTGCTGGGAGGTTGGATTGAAGCGCGGCCGACTGGAGCATGTATTACGGATTGCTCTTTCCCGGGACAACCGGGAGGAGCTAGCGGAGCAAGGGAAAGCTATCATGCGGGGAGATAAATAGTGGTAGGTTCGAGTAAACAGAACGATGCCCCGAGGCCAGTGGCGGAGAGAGACAACACTGCTGCTACGCCGGTAAAGGCTCAACAGATTAAGATTCCATCTGCAATAACTGTTAAGCAGCTAGCGGAGCTCTTACAGGTCAGCCCCGTGGACACGATAAAGCGGTTGATGAGGCGCGGTGTCATGGCCAATGTCAACCAGGTATTGGAATTCAGCGTGGCTGCTACCGTGGCGACGGACTACGGCTACGAGGTGCGGAAGGAACCCCTGGCAACTCGGAAGGCGGGTCGTGTTACCGAAGTCCGGCGAAGGCGACAGCTTCAGACCACCGAGGAAGCAGGTGGACTGAAGCCACGTGCGCCGGTGGTAACGATAATGGGGCACGTCAACCACGGCAAGACCAGGCTCCTTGACACCATCCGGCAGACAAATGTCATGGACCATGAAGCCGGTGGAATCACCCAGCATATCGGTGCCTACCAGGTAGAGGTCAACGGGCAGAGGATTACATTCCTGGATACTCCGGGCCATGAGGCATTCACTGCGATGCGGGCCCGTGGAGCCCAGGTGACCGACATTACGATACTGGTGGTTGCTGCAGATGATGGTGTAATGCCGCAGACGCTGGAGGCGATAGACCACGCTCGTGCTGCCGGTGTACCGATTGTGGTTGCCATCAACAAGATTGATAGACCGGAGGCAAATCCGGACCTGGTGAAGCAGCAACTCGCGGATGCCGGCCTGCTTATCGAGGAGTGGGGTGGCGATACTGTTTGCGTACAGATTTCAGCCAGGGAGAAGCTCGGTATCGATGAGCTACTGTCGAACCTGATGGTTGTTGCCGAGATGGAAGAGCTCAAGGCAGACCCTTCCCGTTCTGCAGAGGGCGTGGTTATTGAGGCGGAGATGGACAAGTTCCGAGGACCTATGGGTACGGTGCTGGTCCATTCCGGCACTTTGAGGCTGGGTGACACGGTCGTGGTTGGTGATGCGTGGGGCAGAGTGAAGGCGATGTTCAATGACGCCGGTAAGCGGGTTAAGAGAGCCGGTCCCTCCACTCCGGTAGAGGTGCTCGGTCTGAATGGTGTCCCGCAGGTCGGTGATGTATTGACAGTCACTGCTGATGAGCGTCAGGCACAATCTTTAATAGAGAAGAACAAGGCGGAAAGGGAACGAGAGGGGGCTGCACCGAGGGCGGTGAATCTGAGCAATGTCTACGAGCAGTTGAGTACCGGCCGGGTAAAGGAACTCAATATCGTAATGAAGGCCGATGTCCAGGGTAGCATCGAGCCGATAAGGACCTCTCTGGAGCAGATTGCCGAAGAAGAAGTCAAGGTCAGGGTCATTCACAGCGGTCCCGGTAATGTTACCGAGAGTGATGTGATGCTTGCCATCGCATCCAAGGCGGTGATTATAGGTTTCAACACCGGGTCGGAGATTGGTGCGCGGCGGCTGGCCGAGCTGGAAGGCGTGAGTATCCGCTATTATGATGTTATTTATAACCTCGTGGACGATATCGCTAAAGCTCTCAAGGGGATGCTGGAGCCTACGTACGTTGAAGTGATTGAGGGCCATGCCGAGGTGCGAGCTATCTTCTCGCTTAGCCGGCGCGAAAAGGTGGCTGGTGTCTACGTAACCGAAGGCAGGATGGTCCGTGGAGCTTCGATCAGGGTGCTTCGCAATGGACAGGTGGTGCATGAGTCTGTCGTCAGCAGCCTGCGACGCTTCAAGGAGGATGCGCGAGAGGTGGCCAGCGGCTATGAGTGCGGAGTGGGCGCCAGAGGTTTTACTGACTTTGAGGTGGGCGACATCCTGGAGGTATTCAGGACAGAGGAGGCTGGCTGAGGAGGAGATCGTGGGATATCATATCGAGCGGGTAAACAGTCTTATCCGCCAGGAAATGAGTGAGATGCTTCAACGCCAAGTCAAAGACCCACGACTTGGCAATTTCATTTCGATTACGGCAGTCAGCACTTCTTCGGATATGAAGCACGCCAAGGTATACGTCAGTTGTGTACAGGGTGAAGAAGACAGGCAGGAAATACTTGGCGTGCTGGCTTCCGCAGCAGGATTCTTTCGCCGGGAAATGGCGGTAAATCTGAGGTTGAGGCGGGTCCCGGAGCTTACTTTCCAGTGGGATGATTCCATTGAACGTGGGGACCAGGTGCTTCGGCTTATTGACCAGGTGACTCCGGGAGAAGACCGCACAGGTACCGAGTCTCCCCTTCAGGACTAAGGCCGCTATCATGACCGTGTAGAGAAGGGAGCCACGTTCCCAGGTGGCTGCGCGCGATGGTTTATGGACGGCATACTGAATGTCAACAAGCCCCGGGGCAAGACCTCTTTCGGGGTTGTGGCGCTGATAAGGCGTCTTAGCGGTGAGCGGCGTGTCGGACACGCCGGTACGCTTGACCCGGAGGCCACCGGTGTCCTTCCCATCTGCCTCGGCCAGGCAACGCGGGTTGTCGAGTTCCTGGTAGACGCCACCAAGACCTACCGCGCGGAAATCGAGCTGGGTATCGCCACCGATACCTACGATTCCACCGGCACGATTGTCCAGAGGGGGGATATCTCGGGGATTGGGCGGGAGCAGGTGGAGGCGGTGCTTGATTCCTTCCGCGGGCAGATTCTGCAGACCCCTCCGATGTACAGCGCAGTGAAGCATCAGGGCAGACCGCTTTACCAGCTGGCGCGGGCCGGTATCACCATCGAGCGGCAGCAGCGCCAGGTAGAGGTTTATCGCCTTGAAGTAACGGCGTGGCAGCCACCGGTGGTTACAGTGGAGGTAGTCTGCTCCAAAGGTACTTACATTCGCTCTATGGCCCACGATATCGGGCAGGTCCTGGGTTGCGGTGCTAACGTGAGGAATCTCATTCGTCTGAGGTGCGGCATCTTCGGGATAGAGGAAGCCGTCTCTGTGCCGGAGCTTGAGGATGCCTTCCGTGACGGATACTGGCAGCAGTTTGTACGTCCCATGGATTCTGTGCTCACGGACTGGCGGGCGGAGACTGTCAGTGAAGAAACGGCACAGGTCATCAGGAACGGACGCCCTGTGGAACTGGAGAGTAATCCGGGCGGTGACCCGGAGGTCCCAACCGATTCGGTATCGGATACTCGCTGCCGAGTGTACACTCCGGATGGCCGCCTCCTCAGCCTGATGAGGTTCGATACAGCTACCCGGCAGTGGCTGCCTGTGAAGGTATTCCAGTAGTGAGAGTCCGGTTTTTCGCTCTGGAATGGTGCCTGCCGACAGCGTGGTGTGGCTGTTCTCGTTCAGGTAGAAGGGTGAAATAATCATTCCATTGTCTTCATCAATTCGACCTGCGGCCACTGAGAATATCGAATTAGCCTGTGCTACGAGGCCGGGACAGAACAAGGATTGCGGATCTGAGAGGCGGGCGACGCGTGAAGCAAGCGAACGCTCCGAACACAGACTACAAGGCCCTCGTCCGACAAGGGTGTGATCTTTGTGCGGCTGCCTACGACAAAGCGCGGTGGGCAGAAACCAATCCGGAGTTGACACTGCTCACGAGCCGATTGAGTGATGGGGCGACTGTACTTGATGTTGGCTGCGGGGCTGGTGTGCCAATCGCACGGGCTCTTGCCGAGCGCTTCATCGTCACGGGGGTAGATATCTCCTGTGAGATGATCAGCCGCGCGCACGTGAACGTACCGGAGGGGAGATTCATACTCGGGGACATCATGTCAGTCGAGTTCCCACCGTCCTGCTTCGATGCGGCGGTTGCGTTCTACTCAATCTTCCATCTCCCTCGCGAGGAACACCCCTGTTTGTTCCAACGGATTCACGGATGGCTCAAGCCAGGAGGATATCTGCTGGCAACCGTCAGTCAGTTCAGCGAGGCGCCATACACGGAAGACGATTTCCATGGGGTCACGATGTACTGGAGTAACCTGGGTCTTGAGGATTACAAGAAGACCTTGTCGGAGATCGGGTTTGCTCTTCTTGAGACAACGGTCATCGGACACGGCTATCGAGAGGCAAGCGGTACGCCTGAAGAGTGTCATCCTCTCATCTTCGCCCGGAAGGGCTGAACAGAAGATGAGATATATTATTTGTGATACAGCAACAAAAAGGTTGGATAATAGTAAATGCCTACAATAACGAAAAAGCAGATAGGTGTGGCCTTGGACATGCATGGCTGCCCGAATCGTTGCCGGCACTGCTATCTGGGTTTTGGCACGAACTACAAGCTTACGGATGATGATCTTTGCTGGATGGCTTCGCAATTTCGGCACTACTTAGAGACAACTGACATAACTGTTGAGTCTCTATACATTCAGTCATGGTTTCGTGAACCCGATTTCTCGGATGAATATCGTCATCTCTACGAATTGGAAGATGAGCTCAGTGACGGGAAACCAGAGCGTTACGAACTACTCAGTGTCTGGCGTCTGGCCCACGACAAAGAGTATGCATCCTGGGCAAAGTCAGTAGGCCCGGACACCTGCCAAATAACCTTCTTCGGAATGGAAGAAACAACTGACTGGTTCCATCGTCGGAAGGGAGCCTTCAAAGATGCCCTAACGGCCACAGAACGACTCCTTGAAGTTGGTATGAAGCCACGCTGGCAGATCATTCTCACAAAGAAGCTACTACCAGAAATGGATGACCTTCTACGTTTGATTGATCGTCTCAAGCTGCGTAAACGTGTACAAGATCCGGGTAGTGAGTTTCAACTGTTTGTGCATGCGCCAGATCCGCTTCATGAAGGACGCAAGATAGAATACCTGCGTCCTACGGCGGAAGAAGTAACATCACTCTCTGAGGACATTCTGATACCGTCAAGAAAGCATCTTAATAGAACCACTCTATGGCAGACAGAAGGAGAGTTGTATGCATCCATTCTGAAAGACGAAGAAATCCGCCCTAAAGATGAAAGAGTGCTTGAAGAACCTCAACAATTCTGGTTCTTTGTCACCAACAACTGGGATGTTTACTCAAATGTAGGAACGCTTGAACCATGGTGGAAACTTGGTAATCTTAAGACAGATTCTGTAGAAAACATCGTGCGACGATTCGAGAAAGATGAGATCCCAGGACTTGATGTTCTCCTAAATTATCCTAGGGATAGACTGGCAAGGGAATATGGGGATCCGAAGGGTCCGAAGATCTATTCTGGTAAAGGTGACCTGCTCAACTTGTACCTTGCGAAGTACTGTGAGGAAACCTGGAAGAGATGATATCGATTACGAAGGACCGAACCTCTAGAATCAGGAATATCATAGAGGCAGAAGGGGCGCTCCCTCTGGACTCTCATTTTTCAGCAACCTGATAGACCTTTCACAACTTGCTGCAATTCAGGTTCTAGCATGCCAGGATCATCAGCTTCAGCGCGCTGTTTTTCTGCGGCAGTAGTAATGAGCTCCGGGTTATCCAAGATATCTTCCATTATCGGCGCGTCGTCCCACGCCCAAACCTCACGCCTGGCCCGTAGGCGTGACATCGAGCGGACCTTTTTCGCGGACTCTCTCACGCACATTCCACCTCTGTCCGGATTGGGTGATGAGTAACAAGGGGCCGGCTACCTGTTGGCAGATGCTCAGCCCTCACTATCGGGTTTCCAGAGTGTGAATCGGGTTCACCGGTCCACCTTCCGGCTATTGTCTTGACTATGACACACCCATCTACTTACGGCTTCAGCATAACCAGCAGATTTTCACCTGCGTAGAGAGAGTCAAAGGCTTTCTGCACATCCTCAAGCGGCATAGTGGCCGAAATAATGGGCCTGCAATTTACCTGCTTGTATTGCATTAGCCGCATTGCCTGTATATTGTATCTCCCCATAGGGTCGCAACCGATAATCCTTAAATGCTTGGTCAGCCAGTAAATGGGGTTCAGTTCTACCGGTTTGGGGAAGCCAATGATGGCTATTGTTCCCTCACGCCTGACCGCCAGGGTGGATTGCTGGAGTACGTCAGCCCCCCGGACACAGATAAAGATAGCATCGGCACCAGCCTCGGTAATATCCAGGATTTGCTCGTAGACATCGCCTTCATCCACATTGAGGGCATAATCAGCCCCCAGTTCCAATGCTTTATCCAGTCGGGACTTGATGTTGTCGGTGACAATAATCGGCGCCGCACCGGCTGCTTTGGCTGCCAGCATTGTAAGTTGACCGATGTGCCCTGCCCCGAGGATTGCGACAGAATCGGCTGCCTTAATGCCGGCTTCATACACCGGTGACAGACCTACATTCAACGGTTCGGTCAGTGCTGCTTCCTCATCTGAAACATTATCGGGTACTTTCATCTGACCTCGAGCAGGCCTGAGAACATATTCCGCCATAGCGCCGTACATGGACGACCAACTGCCGCCGCCCTCTCCAAAGGGTGTACCGCGAACCCGACCTCCCAGGCACAGGTGATTCAGTCCGCGCCGGCACCAGTAGCACTGCCCGCAGCTTCCTCTGACGTCTACAGAACGGTCACCGACTGACCAGCCTGCCACCCCTTCTCCCACCTCCACTACCTCGCCCACCCACTCGTGACCCAGCACAGCCTCACCAGGTGTAAAGATATCCTCTCCGTCTTGCCCATCCCATGCGGGGCTATCAACGTACTCAAGGTCGGTACCACAGATGGCACAACGCCTTACCTTGAGCAGCAAAGTCCCCGGTTGCACCCTGGGAGTTGGCAGCTCTCTGATTTCAAAACGCCTTCTACCCGTAACAACTGCTGCTTTCATAATTCTTCCTTTCAGAATATACTACCTGGGCTCACGGTTTTAACAGTACTACTATATTATCAGTATCATAGACTGAATCAAACCCCTTCTGCACCTCATCAAGCGGCATAATCGCCGTAATCAACGGTCTAACGTTCACCTGTTTGTTTGCCATCAGGTGCATGGCGGTAACCAGTGGGCTCTTCCGGCCCGGCGGTCCACCGCGAAACGAAAGCAGTCTTATCTCCTTGACCAGCCACAGCGCCGGGTCTACTTCTGTCGGTGGGATGAAGCCGGCGATTGGGATGATGCCGTGCATTTTGACCATCTCAACTGCCTGATTCAGCACCTTGCCTTCACGAACGCAGGGGATAACCGCATCCGCCCCGCCCCCGGTAATCTTGAGCACTTCGGCGACCATATCAACTTCTTTTGCATTGAGAACAATGTCTGCTCCCATTTCGATTGCCTTATCCAGGCGAGATTTGACGATATCAATGGCAATAATCGGACAGACACCGATTGCCTTCGCATATAGAAGCGCCAACAGACCGATTTTACCGACGCCGATGATGACCAGCGAGTCGGTTGCATTAAGCTCTGCCCAGTTAACCGCACCGATGCTGACTCCCATTGGCTCCACCAGGGCCGCCTCTTCGTCAGAAACGTTGTCCAGTGCCGGCAGGACATATTCCGGGGTTCTCAGGAAATACTCACACATGCAGCCTTTGGCACCATAGCCTTCGTCCATATACTGGTCCCGCGGCACCACACGCTGGCCAACCTGCCAGCCACCAACCCCTTCGCCTACTTCGGCAATCTCAGCTATGTATTCATGTCCCAGGATACCGCCGGTGCGAAGCGTCGCCACTTCCCTCCAGAGCTGGACCACTGCCGACCCGGCGTGAGGTCCCTGGTCCATGTGCGACTCAAGTGTGCCGTCAAGGTATTCAAGGTCACTACCGCAGATACTGGCGTATATCGTCTTCAGCAGGAGTGTTCCCGGTTCCACTGACGGTTTCGGTACCTCTTCACACTCGATGCGCTTCTTTCCCTTAACAATCGCCGCTTTCATAATTCCTCCTTTCAACGCCTGCGGTTTTTCAGGGTGCGTTCTATCTCTCTTCCCATGTTGGAGACGCGACAAAATGGACTGTTGTGACCCACCCGGCTGTGACGAGTTCTCACCGGTAGAGGGCTACCAGACAGGAGCGGAGTGATTCGTCTTCAAGTAAGTCAGTATTGTCGCTCCATAGATCAACACTCCCGATCGGCCTCCGTTGCGTGAGTGATACGATCTGAGGGTCTCTGATGCGCTGCATGATGGCTTTGGTGAATCGGTCACCCCCAATGACTCGGAATGGCCGATTCCAGAACTGCGAGACTTCCGTGGAAACAGGTTCGGTTATTCCGAGCTCGTTATGCATCTGCGCCAGGATTTCGTACGCCAGACAGAGACTTGATTCACGCTGCTCCCAGGATACCGCATGAAGAGTGCTGGTCAAGGCCGGTGCCAATCGCTCAGCAGACTCGAGTTGAGCGAAAGCTGTACCGAGCCATTTTGCGTAGGGTGCGTATTGCCTTTCCATCAAGAATGCCAGCCGTATGATGTCTCGTACGAGTCGTGCTCCGATAATAGCAGAGCTTATCTCGTCATCGGCCAATCCGGCCCTGCCCATCAGGTGTTCCTCCTGCCCGATTCTTGCCCATGCTGCGGCGAGGATGTACAACCAGACATCATGCGGATACCAGGAGAAACGCGCCCTGATTTCTTCAAGACCGAGATTATCGCGGAAAACGCGTCCTGCAGTAATCGAACGGAGCTTCTGGTGTGGCAGCGTCAGCCAGTCGGCCGGCTCCAGTTCCCTGTCGATTTGTATTCCCATGTAGCTGAGGAAGAAACCGTCCAGCGTGTACATCTCGACGCGGTGATTGACGGGTCCCGAAGCAACAGGTTGGAGGACCTGGACTCCGTTGTCTTCCGGATTCGGCTCCGAGAAGTTGGTGGAATAACCCAAATAGGATATCGGCAATGCACTGCTGAGGGTCGTGCGTATATCATCCCGTCTTGATTTGAAATCATCGGGACGCAGAAACAGCATGACCCGCGGCCCCCAATGATGGTCAACAGACATGGCAGTGTCAAATCCAAGTACCTCGGACCCACTACCAATCAGGGCGGCCGAGTATTGCAGGCTCGGATAGTGGGCTTTCAGGATTGGCAGGACTTCTTCGTGAAAGAAGCCCTCGGCCAGTTTCAAGCCAGGAATAAACTCCTGATGATTCTGGTTCCCATGCATGCAAGAATGATACACCAACGCAGACTGGTGTTCCAGCTCTGCACAATCCGCCCTTTTGTTTAGTGTTAAACGCAAAGTAATATATCTTGTCTTCTATGGCAGTAAGTACCAGGCACTAAGGGTTTGTATTCTTTAATACACCCGTTGTAGGATCGAGTCGGCGATAGAAACAGTTACGAGCCTCCCCTTTAGAGTTGTATGTATGGCATATACCTTCACCCTTTGGATTCACACGATAGACAAGGGAGTTTTGCTCACAGTTGACATACACTTCCTCTAATTCGAAGAGATTCCCCGAAGTCTCTCCCTTGATCCATAATTCGTTTCTGGATGTACTCCAGAATGTCGCGATGCGTGTGCGGATGCTTTTCTCGAATGCCTCTTTGTTAGTGTATGCTATTAGTATCACTTCCTTTGTATCAGCATTCTGAACAGCCACCGGAATTACACCCGGACTCTGTGCTAATACCCGGTTTACCTTCTCAAAGTCCAGTCGGAGTTCTTTTCCTTCCTCTAATTCCCGTATGGACATTTCGTTGTCTTTCATTTCTTCCTTCCTGAGAACATCGTTATCTACTTCTTATTTGAATTGTATCATTGATCATATGAAGTCGAATGAATAGCATTTGCTATCTGTGCAACTACTTGGCAAACGAGACAAAATCAGTAGGATGTCGTATTAGGTCACAATCCGCCCTTTTGTTATTCAGTTGTCCGGTATTCACAAAGTGCTCTACTTCATGATATCGCTCGGTGGGCGATTTCATGTTCAAGTTGAAGTACGAAACTCTTCATGAAATGGACAAGAGGTGTAGCCAGATTCCTT